>JBOHZD010000347.1:0-7342 GCA_050738315.1 Woeseiaceae bacterium | reverse complement strand
CATTGATTCAGTCCGTCACTTTGCCCTGGTCCTCGAGGGCAGCGTCAATGATTTCTGCAGCTTCGGCCTCGAGCGACGGGTCCCCGACGGCCAGGGCGCGTGCCTTTCTCCCCAGTTGCTCCGCCTGCGCGGGGTTTTCTTCGAGCAGGCGAAGCCGGGCCAGTTCGAGCCAGATGAGGGCCTGATCCGGTTCGATCCGGAGGGCGCGTTCGAGCGTCGCCGACGCCTGAGCGTAATTTCCGGACTGCCGTTCGCTCCGGCTTTGCATGAGGAGCGACCGCCCGGCGGCACCCAGGTTGTCCTGGCCGACCTGCCCGCCTTCGGTCGCGGGCCGCTCCCCGGACCGGTCCGGCGGCGCTGCGCAGCCGCCAGCCACCATCGCGCAGAACGCGATCAGGATTGCCGCGCCTTTCAATTGACCGCATCCCTGATCCAATCGACCGTGCTTTCTCCCAGTTGCCGCAAGTCAATACCGCATTGCGGTCCACGCGGCAGGGCCGTATGGGGCGGCAGGGCGAGTGGCACCGCATTGCTGCATTGCGGTGCCGTCTCCATGCCGGTCTCATATTGTACGAAGCGTTGCTCGAGTGTCGGTGGCGGCAACGGCGCATAGGACGCGCTGCCGATGCCGTTCAGTATGGATGCCCAGATGCGTAACGCGCCCGTGGTCCCTGTGAGCCCCGTTGGACGATTGTCGTCGTAACCCACCCAGACCACCATGACATGTTCACCCGTGAATCCCGCAAACCAGCTGTCACGCAACGTATCCGAGGTGCCGGTCTTGCCCGCAACAACGGTGCCGGCCGCCAATAAATCGCGAGCACTTTTGCCCGTTCCGCGATGCATCACTTCCACCAGCGCCTCATTCAACTGGTACACGGTCTCGGCCGCGACCGCCTGCTCGACCTCGATTGGAAATCGCTCCAGCGGTTCGCCGGTGCCATCGATCACCGAACGCACGGCTTGCAGCGGCGTCCTGAATCCGCCGTTCGCCAGCGTGCCGTACAGCTCCGCGACCTCGATGGGGACCATGTCGACCGCACCCAGCAATAGCGAAGGATACGCCGGTATCTCCCTTGCAAAACCCAGCCGGTGGAGCATTCCGGCAACGCGCTCGAGGCCGACTTCGAGGCCCAGCCGAACCGTGGCCTGGTTCAATGACTCGGCCAGCCCGCGCAACAGGGTGACGGTGCCGTGGCTTTCGTGGTCGAAGTTCGCCGGGACCCAGGTTCGGCCATGGTCGAGTTCGAGACTCACGGCACTGTCGTCGATCGTGCTGGCCAGTGTAAAGCGCCCGGATTCGAGCGCGGCCAGGTAGACGGCGGGCTTCACCAGCGAACCGATCGGCCGGCGCGCATGCAGGGCGCGATTGAAGCCCGCGAACCCGGGTTCGCTGCCGCCGACGATCGCCAGCAAGTCGCCGGATTGCGTGCTGGTCACGACGACCGCGCCGGCGAGGCCCGGCGCCGCTTCGGGCGCGTCGTCCAGCACAGCCAGGCCTTCCAGAAGCCCTTGCTCGGCGGTTGCCTGAACCCGCGGATCCAGCGCCGTGAACACCCGCAGCCCGCGCTGCGTGAGGTCCGCATCGCGGTAATGCAGAGCGAGTTCGTGGCGGACCCGTTGCAGGTAGCCCGGGTAGTAGCTGGCGCCCAGCCGCTCCTTGTCCCAGAGATCGAGGTTCTCCGACTCTGCCTGTGTCGCTCGTGCGGGTGAGATCGCCTGCGTCTTTGCCATCTGCTCCAGCACCTGGTTGCGTCTTGTCATTGCGCGCTCCGGGAAGCGCACGGGATCGTAGTAGCCCGGGCCGCGCACCAGCGCGACCAGCAATGCAACCTGATGCAACTCGAGTTCATCGAGCGGCCGGCTGAAGTAGAACAGGCTCGCCAGTCCGAATCCGTGTATCGCGCGGTTTCCTTGCTGGCCCAGGTAAACCTCGTTCACATACGCGTTCAGGATCTCGTCCTTGCCGTAATGCAATTCGAGAATGATTGCCATGATCGCTTCACGGAACTTGCGCAGAAACGTTTTGCGATTATCGAGGAAATAGTTCTTGACGAGTTGTTGCGTCAGCGTGCTGCCACCCTGCGTGATTTCGCCTGCGCGAACGTTGGCCACCGTTGCCCGCAAGAGTGCGACGGGATCGATGCCGAAATGATGTTCGAATCTCCGGTCCTCCACGGATTTCAGAGCAGCCGGCAATAACGGCGGCATCTCATCCGGCGCCACAATCAGCCGATCTTCGCCCTCTTCGGGGAACAGGCTGCCGATCATCAAAGGCTCGAGCCGGCCGAGCGGAATCTCGTCGACGCCGTCGGTCAGCCTGCCGATGCGGTCGATGTCAAAAGTGACTTCGAGGTACTGGGCAGGTTGCCTGCCATCCCAGAAACGGAACTCACGGGTTTTCAATTCGATGCGGTCCCGGTATCTGCGGAAGGTGCCGGGCCTCGCAGGTCGATCCGCGACCGCCCTGTAACCCAGCCGGGACAGCTCGCTTTCGAGGTCGTCGGCAGTCAGGGTACGCCCGACGTGCAGTTCGAGCGCACGCGCATAAACATGCGCCGGCAGGTCCCAGCGCCGGCCGTCGAACCTGCTCGTGATCTGCCAGTCCAGAAAGGCGACATAGATCGCGAAGATGACAAAAACGACGCTGCAGGCAGCGAGCAGCGGGTGGCGTTTCGCGGCAGTCGTTACGCGCTGCAAGCCTGAGCTGGAAGGCGCTCGCTTGCTACGTTTTTTGCGGTGTACCGACATGGTGGCGAACGGTAGCAAACTGGAGGGGGGGCTGCGCAGCGAATATCGCGATCGGCAAGTTCATATGCACTCGCGGTCGCCCGCATGGCGTGTCTAGGGTTTGCGGTTGCGAACCCGGAAACGGCAGGCATTGCCGCCGCGGACCATGCACTCCACGTGCTGGATATCTGCATCGAGGAGCGTTCCCATCAGCGCCAGGTCCAGTTGACAGACTTCGTGGTGCTCGCGCGCCAGGTCGTGATAAATGCAGTTTCGTGCATCGATGAGCGGCAGCTCGCGGCCGGGGTCCTCTGCGGTCCGGGACCAGTAGCCGAGCTCCGCCATGATGTCGGCCACCTCCTCGACCTGTTGCCGGGGAGATTTTCCCCTGACGCGGTGCAGGCTCCGCTCGGCGAGCATTTGCCCTAGCTGCTGCATGGCCTCTTTCAGTCCCTCGGCGCCGAGCCGCTCCTTGACCCCGGCGATCAGGAGTTCGGAAAAAAATGCATAGTGCTTGGGAAACAGGTGCACGCCGCGTTCGGAGAGGCGCCACGAGAATCCGGGCCGGCCTCCTTGCGGTGCCCGCGCGGTTTTCTCGACGTAACCGCCCGCTTCCAGCGTGCCCAGATGCTGGTGCACTGCGCTGCGACTGATCGCGAGCACTGCGGCGAGTTCGTCCGCGGTGACACCCTGCTTTCTCTCGAGGAGCAGCGTCAAAAGCTGGCGTTGACGCTCGCCGAAGGCGGTAATGGCGGAACCATGCATGCTGCCGATCATACCGCTCGAAGTGACTAAATGCACTTTTTCAAGGATTAATTGACAAAGACCTAAGGTCCTGAATACACTTGCGATGTCAGGGGACCTCAAGTCGATTCGGGAGATAAAAATGTTAACTGCCGCCGTTCTTATTTTTGCCGTTGGCGCCCTGGGTGGCGTCGTCCTCGCGCTGCATGTGCTGCGCGGCAAGTTCGCGCCGTGGGCGCTGTCGATCGTGCACGCGCTGCTCGGCGCGACCGGTCTCGTGTTGCTTGCGCTGCTCTTGTACCGCGGGGCCGGCACTTCGCTCCTGACCTGGTCATTCGCGGCGTTCGTGGTCGCGGCACTCGGCGGCTTCTACCTCGCTTCGCGCCACGCCAAGAATCAGTTGCCTCCGAAGGGCGTGGTCGTTCTGCATGCGGTGCTTGCCGTTTGCGGTTTCGTGCTGTTGCTGGCTGTGTTTCTGAATGCCGGCACACCTTAACCGCCATCCGCTGCACCCGCCGTTCACACATTTCCCGATCGCTTTCTGGATCTCGGCGGTTGTGCTGGACCTGCTGCTGTCGGCTGAATGGCTGTCCGCGATTCCCGGGATCGACGGTTTTGCGCTGCCGCATCTGCTGCTGTGGTCGGGCGTTGCCATGGCGCTCCCCGCCGTGGCCGCGGGCCTCATCGATTACGCAAAACTGCCGTCGTCGATCCAGGGCAGCCGGGTACTGCAAAGACACGTGCTCAGCATGGCGTCGGCCTTCGTCCTCTTTCTGTGCGCGGCAATCTGGAGGGTCAAGAGCGGCGCATTTGCGGCCGAACCCGCAATCGGGATCGTCGTACTCGAGCTGGTTGCTGCCATCGCGCTGGTGGTCGGCGGCTACCTGGCATCACGTGTGGTGTTCGAGCTCCTGCCCGGCGAATCGACAGGGACCCGCGATGGCGGCAGCGTATAGGCTCAGCGGTTGCTGAAACGGCCGCGCAGGCTGCGGCGGATGAAATCGGGATTGCCGTAGACGCCGTGTTGCGCGTTTGCCGTGATGTCGTAGAGATCGTAAATCGCCGCCCCCTCCGTCACCTGCAAGGTCGTGCAGGAGACATCGACCGTGAAGTCCGCGATCGAAATCTGGCTGGAACCGCAGCTGCCTCCCTGCACCGCGCGCTCGCGTCCCCATTCGATGCCGCTCGCGGCGGCATAGCCGGCCTGCACCTTGAGTTGCGCAAAACCGGCGATCGTGTACTGCCCGCCCAAATTTTCAACCAGCAACGATGCAAGCAGGCCGAGCAGGATCATCACGAAGATGGCGGTAATCAGAATCACGCCGCGGCAGCGCGCGCGGCGACATTGCGATCGATGGCGAGCAGGTATCATGGCGCGTGCCTCAGGCTTGTTTGCATGAAGTAGTGCAATGGCGCTGCCTGGCCGTCGCCGACGGTGAGGTGAAGCGTCACCCGGTTCGACGCCGCAATTCCGAATCGGCAATCGATCATGCCAGCGGCCAGAACGTCTCCGAGACTCGTATTGGCCGGTTGCGCCGCCTGAATGGCATAACCGGCGTAACGCCGCATCGCGCCGCCGTTCGCTGCCGGCTGGCACAGGTAAGATACCGGTGTGTCTACGATATAAAATCGCTGTGTCGGCGACGCGGCGGGGAACTGCTTTGGCGCGATGCGAATCTGCGCGCCGGTCGCACCGGACACGATGCTGCTGCGATTGTTGTTCGCGTCCTGGCTGTAGGCGCTGAAACTGCCGCCCGGCAGTGCGTTCAGGTTGCCGATCACGACCTGCTGCCCGGCTTGCGGCGCGGCCGGCAACGGCATCAGCACGTCGAAGCGATTGTCGGCGGTTGCGAGGTCGAGGATATCGCCGGGCAGAGCGGTACGGTAATCGCCGTAGTCCACGACCGGCAAGAATTCCAGGCAGCGTCCGCCGCAGGCAACACGCGCGCTGTTCGGCAATGCATTCGGCAATTCGGCCGCCACGCGCGCCGCAATGTTCCCGGCCTGGCCGATCGCCGCGGCACGCCGGTGAGATTCCTGCAGCGCCTGCAACGGCCGCGCGATCCACATCATCAGGCCGGCACTGAGGATTCCGGCAATCACCAGCGCCAGGATCAATTCGATCAGGCTAAAGGCGCGTTGCTGCCACGGCATCGCTCAGTCCTCGGTCCTGAAAGCGCGCAGCGTGACGCCGTTGCCGGTGAGTCCGTCGTTATCGACGTCCACTTGCACGTTCAAACCCACGGACCCGGCCAGGTTGACCGGACTCACGTCGAGCGTGACTTCGAATGCGCGCAATCCGTCGAGCGGCGCGCCGCCAGGATCGCAGACGCAGTCTCCGATCGCTGGACACGCACTGCTCGTGGCAGTGCAGCCGTTGAACGCAAGCTGGTCGTAATCGCAGACGTTGTCGAATGATGGCCGAGCCGTTTCCGGCACACCGCAGATGAGCCCGGTGTCCGGATCGCGATAGGATTGCGCAAGGACCTCGTCCAGGTATGCCGCGCCAACGGCAATCGCCTGATCCTGAATCTGCGCGTCAGCGCCTTGCCGCAGCACCGTGCCGTAGACGGTCACGAATCCGGCGAACACCAGCCCCATCACCACAATGGCGGCGATGAGTTCGAGGAGGCTGAAGCCGCGTTGCGGCGAACGGCACCTAAAAGGACGCATAGCCGGTCGTCCCGACGACCTGGATCTGCCGCAACCCGACGATGATCGAAACATCGACCGGGCTTCCGCCGACACTGTCGACAGCCGCGCCGTCGCTGTTGAAATAGAACACGCCGGGAATGGCAGACAACGGCATGCCGGCAGGCGCCGCGGCGCCGAGCGTGGAGCCGGCTGCGGCAGTTCCGGCAACGTCACGATTGAATGGACCGCTGCAGAGCGTCGCCCGCTGCTCAATCTGAAAATCGCTGGCCGAGATAGTCACCCGTATGTCGCAACCGTCCGCCTGCGCGCGCCGCTGCGCAATTCTGAGCGCCGTCAGGACCTGTTCGGAGTAGCCGAGTTCCTGAACGCCGCGTCCGTGATCCAGCCGCGGCACCGCGACGGCCAGCAGCATCCCCAGCACCAGCATGACCGCGATCAGCTCGAGCAGGGAGAATCCCCGGCCGCGGGATCGCCTCAGCAACCGCCGACTTCGCGTGTGACGACCGGCCGGTCGCCCGCGTTTTCTGCGCGCACGTAAGTAACGCCGCAGTTGGTGCGCCCGTCGATCCACACGTCGCGTTGCGCTGCGGTTCCGGTTACGGCAACCCGATTCGACAGTTCTTCGAACAGGTTCGTGATGTTGGCGTTGCTGTTCGTGTTCGGATAACCGTAACGCGCGTTGATCGTCACGCCGCCGTCCAGGTCCACGTTATAGCTGTTGTCGCCCAACTGTCCGGCCGACGCGACCTTCGCGTAGACCATGTTGGTGCCGGAACGCAGGCTGTTGTAAAGACTGTCGGCAACCGCGGTGCGCGCTTCCCCTTCCATGGACATGAGTCGCGGCAGCGCGATGGCAGCCAGAATTCCGAGTATCACGATGACGACCACCAGCTCGATCAAGGTGAAACCCTGTTGTGTCGATTTGTTCATGCTCTATCCTCCCGAAAAATGTCCGGCAGCCGTTGAAGGCGGCTCATGCCGATCCTGAAATATAAGCAATTTTATTAATAAATTCAGTGAACTAGCTCTCATATCGATACCTGTGTGGGCTAACGGTCGAGTGCCACGCTGGCGAGATCCCACATGGGCAGAAAAATGCCCAGTGCCAGCATCAGCACGAGACCGCTGACGCAAACGAGTAACACCGGTTCGACGTATTCGCCCAGCATGCCGACGTCGTAATCGACCTCGCGCTCGTAAAACGCCCCCGCCT
>JBOHZD010000346.1:0-5496 GCA_050738315.1 Woeseiaceae bacterium | reverse complement strand
TCCACGGCCCGATCGTCGCCGCAAACCGCGGGACCGGGATCAGCCACAACAAGCCGAGCACGCTGAACAGGAACGCCGGGACACAGATCCAGTGGATTGTCTTGTTGGTTGGGGGGCGGTGACTATGACTGTATTCGTCCAGCCACTGCTGCATCGTTCGCATGACCGCGTCTCCCGGGAGCTTCTGAAACACTAGCGCCGCCCGGTCGGGCGCGCAAGGCGGGGCTAGTGCACCCCGTCGCAAATAATCGGCCATTCTCGCGGCGCCTCATCAAGTCTGGCGGCGTTGCAACTCCTCGCAAAACGCAAGCTATTACTCATCGTCGCGCCTTGCCAGCCACGAAAAGTCACTCGCGAGAAGGGTCGATTATTTACGACGGGGTACACTAGAATCGAGCGGACACCAGTCATGCGCGTTACTTTCCGAGGCAAACAGTATGCAGCTGGAGGGGTCGAAATCACGGCAGGCACGAAAACCACGTTCCGGCAACGAGCCGCTCGTTGTCCGACCGCTGACCCCGCGCCTCATGGACGATCTCGGCGCGGTTCTGCGCGGGAGCTGGGGCGCCGGTTGCTGGTGCATGCACCCGCGCCTGGCCGACGCAGAGCTCCGCGACCTGCCCGGTCCGGGCGGAGATACAGAGCGTCGACGCGAGGCAATGACGAAACTCGCGCGCCGCCGGCGTGCCCCGGGCTTGCTGGCTTTCGAGAATGACGCAGTCGTCGGCTGGGTCGCCATCGCGCCCCGAACGGAGTTCGCGCGCATCGACAAATCGCGCGCCACCCCCCGCGTCGACGGCGAGGACGTCTGGGTGATCCCCTGTGTCACCGTGCGCAAGTCGGCCCGCGGCCGCGGTATTACCTGTGAATTGATTCGGGCAGCGGCGAATTATGCTTTTGCGCAGGGCGCACCCGCGGTCGAAGCCTACCCGCGCGCGGGCATGGGGCGTACGGTAGATGACAACGCCTGGTTCGGCACCGAAGCCATGTTCCGTCGCGCCGGCTTCCGGGTTATCCGCAAGCCGATCAAGGACCTTCCGCGCAACTGGGTGCCGCGGGTGACCATGCGGATCGACGCGCAGGACTGAAAGGAAGCGACATCAGTGACATCGACACCGGTCCCTGCCGATCTCCGCACCGACCGCCTCTACCTCCGCTCATGGCGGACAACCGACGCTGCACTCCTGCTTCCGGCGCTCGAGGCGAACGTCGACCACCTCAGCAACTGGATCCCGGCGCATGTGGCAACTCCGGCGCCGCTCCCCGACCTCGAGCTCCGACTTGCGAAGTTTGCCGAGGATTTTCTGGCGGGGCGCTATTGGCGCTACGCTATTTTCCCGCGGGATGAGTCTGACCTTCTCGGCGAAGTCAGCCTGTTCCCGAGATCCGCGGAAGGGCGGGTGGAGTTCGCAGCGGCAGACCGCCTCGAGATCGGGTACTGGCTGCGCAGCGATGTGACAGGGAAGGGTTATGCGACCGAATCCGCACGCGCCATGCTGCAGCTTTCACTGGCCCTGCCCGGGATAAGGCAGGTCGAGATCCACTGCGATCCGCGCAACGTCAGCAGCGCAGCCGTCCCGCAACGGCTCGGTTTTCGCCTCGCGTCCGCTGATGCCGAACCGGCTTCAATCCCGTCGCACGAGCCAGCCACCATGCTCTGGGTGTTCGACGTCCGCGCCGCTCACAGCTGAAGTCCCTGCGTAAGCGCGATTGAATCGACGTTCGATCTGGAGTTCGTGCGGGAAAGGCTGCATGTCGTCGACGAAGCCGGAGTTGTTCACGTGGGCAGTGACGCCTTTGCGGAGCTTTGGAGCAAGACGCCTGATCAACGCAGCCTGGCGCGCATCGTCCGGGCACCCGTTCTGGGTTCATGTTCTCGTTTGCTTTACAATGTGTTCGCCGCGTTGCTCTATCGCTGGAATCGCACCAAGGGACGGTGGTAGTAAGCACCGATTTCCCGCGGCAAAGAACTCGCTCCGCCCAGCCGCCGGCCCGGCACGATCCTTGCGTCGTCTACACTTCAAATAGCACAACCGCCACGAGGAGAATGCAGTGGCCATACGATCCGTTCGATCGATTCATTTAATGTGGAGCCAGGCGTGTGACCTGGTCGAGGGCGCCGATCGCCTGCACCGGCAGTTCTTCCGCCTGGGCCAGGTCGGACAGGCCCCCGCCTGGGAGCCGCCGGTGGACGTCTTCGAAACCGAGTCCGAATTGCTGATTCGCGCCGCCATCCCCGACGTGGATCCGGCCGACTTCGACATCTCCCTCGTAGATACCGGCCTGCTGCTGACCGGCCGGCGACGCCTGCCTGCGGAAGCCGTGCGCGGCACCATCCATCAGCTCGAAATCCCTTACGGCCGGCTGGAACGCCACATCCAGCTACCGGCCGGGCGTTACCGCGTCGCCGCCCACACCTACCAGAACGGCTGCCTTGAAATCCGGCTGGAACGGGCGGTGACCAATGAGTGAACAAGCCCCGGAGAACAAGGTTGATTCACCGACGACCGACCAGCCGCAGCCGTCCACAGGCGACACGCTGCCCGTGCTGCCGCTGCGCGACCTGGTGCTTTTCCCGGGGATGGTCTATCCCGTCACGGTCCGGCGGCCGGCGTCGATCGCGGCGGCGCAGAAGGCCATCCGCCAGAACGGCAAACTCGGGCTTTTATTGCAGCGCGAGCCCAAAACGGACGATCCGGCGCCCGACGATCTTTACTGGGTGGGTACCGTCGTCAACATCGTGCGTTACGTCACCGCGCCCGACAATGCGCACCACCTGGTTTGCCAGGGCGAGACCCGTTTCCGGGCCACCGGTTTCGTCGAAACAAAGCCTCATCTCGTCGCGCGCTTCGAGATACCGGAGGAGGCCACGGGCAACGAAGACGAGATCGAGGCGCGCGTCCGCGTGCTGAAGCAGCAGGCGACCAAAGCGATCGAACTTCTGCCGCAGGTGCCCGGCGAGCTGGCGAGCTCGATGAACGCGATCGATTCGCCGGGCATGTTATGCGACATCGTTGCCGGCTTCCTCGACGTACCGGTCGCGGAGAAGCAGCGGTTGCTCGAGACGTTCGGTATCAAGCAACGCCTCGATGCCGTTGTCGAGCTCATGGCAAAGCGCCTCGAAATTCTCGAGTTGTCGCACGAGATCGAGGAGCAGACGCGGGCTTCCATCGATGAACGGCAACGCGAAGCGGTGTTGCGCGAGCAAATGCGGACGATTCAGCAACAACTCGGCGAAGACGAAGGCAACGCCGCCGAATTCGAGGCGATCGACAAGGCGATAACGGACGCGTGCATGCCGGAAGACATCGAGGCGCACACGCGCAAGGAATTCGGCCGGCTGAAGCGTATGCCGAGCGCGGCGGGCGAATACTCGATGCTCCGCAATTACATCGACTGGCTGACGGAACTGCCATGGTCGAACCTCGATGCGGAATCCATCGACATTGCGAAAGCCCGCCAAATACTCGACGAAGACCACTACGGCCTTGACGACATCAAGAAGCGGATCATCGAGTATCTCGCCGTGCGCAAGCTCAATCCCGAGGGACGCAGTCCCATTCTGTGTTTCGTCGGGCCGCCCGGAGTCGGCAAGACGTCGCTCGGGCAAAGCATTGCCCGTGCCGTGGGCCTCCAGTTCGTGCGCGCGAGCCTCGGCGGAACACATGACGAAGCGGAGATTCGCGGCCATCGGCGCACCTACATTGGAGCGCTGCCCGGCAAGATCATCCAGGGCATCAAGAAAGCAGGGACGCGCAATCCCGTTTTCATGCTGGACGAGATCGACAAGCTCGGCGCCAGCCTGCACGGCGATCCGGCATCTGCCCTGCTCGAGGTGCTGGACCCTGAACAGAATGCCACGTTCCAGGATAATTACCTCGGCGTGCCGTTCGACTTGAGCAAGGTGATGTTCATTGCCACTGCGAATCGTCTCGACACGATCGTCGCGCCGTTGCTCGATCGGATGGAAGTTCTCGAACTTCGAGGCTACTCGTCCGACGAGAAGTTGCAGATCGCCAGGCGTTACCTGGTCACGCGCCAGCTCCAGAACAACGGGTTATCCGCCGACAAGGTGGACATTACTGACGAGGCGTTGATGACGATCATCAGCCAGTACACGCGCGAGTCCGGGGTACGCAACCTGGAGAAGCAGATCGGCTCGGTGCTCCGCCACGTTGCAGTCACGTTCGCGGAAGGCGCGGCGGAGAAGAGACGGCTCGACACCGACGACGTGCATGAAATTCTCGGCGCGCCGAAGTTCGAAAACGAAGTCGCGCTGCGGACCGGACTGCCGGGCGTCGCTACGGGATTGGCATGGACGCCGGTGGGCGGTGACATCCTGTTCATCGAATCCGCGCGCGTGCCCGGCAACGGCAAGCTGATCCTGACCGGGCAGCTGGGCGACGTGATGAAGGAGAGCGCGCAGGCCGCGATGAGCCTGGTCAAAAACCGCTTCGCAGACAGCACGGCGGAGTCGAAAACGCTGAGCACGAACGACGTGCACATTCACGTTCCCGCCGGCGCGATTCCGAAAGACGGCCCGAGTGCCGGTGTTGCGATTTTCGTATCCCTGGCCTCGCTCATTACCGGCCAGACGGTGCGGCACGACACGGCCATGACGGGCGAGATCAGCCTGCGCGGACTGGTGCTGCCGGTCGGCGGTATCAAGGAGAAGGTCATCGCGGCGCACCGCGCCGGCATCGAGCGCGTCTTGCTGCCGGATCGGAATCGCAAGGATTTCGAAGACATCCCCGAGTCTGTGCGCTCATCGCTCGAGTTCGTCTGGCTGAAGACGGTGGACGATGCGCTGGATGCGGCGCTCGCGCTCGAGCGCCGGCAAACGGCCGCGGGCGATGGGGAGCGGCAGGTGGGGGTGCAGCTGCAATAGCCGGGGTAACCATGGCGGCCCCGGCGTCTCGCAGCTGAAAATCGCCCCGCGGCCGGCGGGGAACCGAAAGCCTGAAAAAATGACGGAATAAATCTCCATTGCCGGCCGTCCTCCTCGCACAAGCAACCTGAAGGAGGACGTACCATGACTTGTAAAACACGCACGAAACCCGAGGATCGCAATTGGACGGTAACCCTTTCCGTCTTGCTGCTTTCCTTCTCGATGGGCGGAGCTGCGCTTGCCGCCGAAGCCGAGCTCGGCGGCAGCGCCGGCGCGGCGGTTGATGCCAATGCCACTCTGGACAGCAACGGCGAAAGCACCGGCGCGAACGCCGGTACCGCGAAGGCCGCCGCCGCCGTGCTCGAGACCGTGGTGACGGATGAAGTCGACATTGCCGCGGAGGCTGCCATTGAAGGCGAGATCGACGGCACCGTGGATGGATCATCGGACCGATGACGGCCGATCCGCCGTCAACGACAGTGTCTCCGCGGATGCCTTCCTGTTTCTGGACGGGCCGAATCGATACGTCACGTTCGGATACCTCGTTGCCGGCGAGGACGCCGCGAACGATGACTTCGACTACGACGGACACCGCCTGAAGTTGCAGT
>JBOHZD010000345.1:0-6346 GCA_050738315.1 Woeseiaceae bacterium | reverse complement strand
CGTACACCTGCTTTGGGTGCATCGGGTCGCTGATATCCCAGTAGCGTGCCGTGCCGTCCGAGAAGGTGTCCACCCACAGCCCGTTGCCATCGGCGGTGATGCTGATGTCCACCGGCAGCGGAATCTTCGCGGCATCGCCAATGCTTGCGACGTCGTGTGCCTGCCATTCGCCGTTCTCGTCCTGCTTGAACAGCCACAACTGCGAGGTCAGCGCCGTGGCGGTGACCGCCCAGTTGTCCTCCGGGTCCAGGGACCAGCGCAGTTCCAGCGGTGCGCCGGGTACCTGGAACACCTTCATCGGTTCCATCGACTTCAGGTTCCAGGCCACCGCCGTCTGGCCGAAGTGCTTCATGGCTTCGGCGTCCTTCACGAGCTTGCCAAAATCCATCATGTAGTTGTTCCAGCCGCTGAAGCTGGTGGTGAGCATCACGTTCTTCGCCGGATTGATGCCGATGTCGTAGCCGTAACCGTCGGCCATGACCCCGTTTATCTCGCCCGTCGGCATGTCGTAATGGGTGATGTAGTCGCCGTCGTTGGTGTAGACGGCGATGCCCGTACGCCCACCGTGGTCTTTCGCGTTGGACAGTGCCTGGACCATCATGCGGCCGGGCAGGGCATAAAAAGTGTGCGGGCCCACGTAGCCGGTTTCGGCGACGAGCTTGTCGATGGTGTTGACCAGCTTCGGCTTCGCCCCCCCTGTGTCAGGATAACTGTCGCCTCTAATTTTCAATCACTGAACGTTAGAGGTAATAGAAAATGGAACGACGACAATATACTGAGTCCTTCCGGCAGCAGGCGCTGGAAAAGGTTTATACGCGAGGCAATGGTACGATTCGTTCCGTTGCGGTTGACTTGAACATGAGTTTTGGGACCTTGAGAGGATGGATGAAAGCTGAGAAGAAGAATTTGCATGTAGGAACGGGCCAGCGGTCAAAGCGACCATCTGATTGGAGTCTGGCGGAACGCTTTCAGATCCTGATGGAAAGTCATGCTCTGGATGAGGAAGCGTTGCATGCCTTTTGCCGTGAGAAAGGGATTTTTCGCCATCATTTAGAACAATGGCAAGCCGCTTTTGTGGCGGGTGGCGCCGTGCTCGATGCGGCGCAACTGCGCGAGCTCAAAGAGTCGAATAAGGTGCTGACGCGAGAACTCAGTCGCAAGGAGAAGGCGCTGGCAGAAGCAGCAGCGTTACTGGTGCTGCAAAAAAAGTACCAGGCGCTGTGGGAGGAAAAGGACGCATGATTTCCCTTCCAGAGCGCCAACAAATCGTCCAATGGGTCGAGCAGGCCAACAGGGCGGGTGCCCGCTGTTCCAAGGCCTGTGCGCTGCTCGGTATCGCACCCCGCACCCTGCAGCGCTGGCAGCAGGGTGACGAGCTGCTTGACGATGCCCGCAGCACGCGCCGCTGTGTGCCGGCGAACAAACTCAGTGATGCCGAACGGGAACAGATCCTGGCCACGGCCAATTCAGCGGCGTTCGCGGATCTGCCACCAAGCCAGATTGTGCCGCAACTGGCGGATCGTGGTGAGTATATTGCCTCGGAGTCGAGCTTCTATCGGGTGTTACGTGCCGCCGGGCAATTGGAGCACCGCCAAGCCAGTCGTGTCGCCACGACGCACAAGCCCAAGCCGCTCGAGGCGACAGCGCCGAACCAGGTTTACAGTTGGGACATTTCCTATCTGAAGAGCAGCGTGCGGGGAATTTACTGGTATTTGTATCTGTTCATGGACATCTACAGCCGCAAGATCGTGGGTTGGCAGGTCTATGAAGAGGAAAGCAGTGAGTGGGCGGCTGAGATTGTGCGGGATATCACTGAACGTGAGGGTATTGGCCCTGAGCAAATCATCCTGCACTCCGACAACGGCGGCCCGATGAAAGGTGCCAGCATGCTCGCGACCCTGCAGGCACTCGGCATCATGCCCTCGTTCTCGCGTCCTGCGGTCAGTAATGACAATCCCTATTCGGAATCCTTATTCAAAACCCTGAAGTACCGCCCGGAATATCCCGCACAGCCGTTTGCCGACCTCACGGAGGCACGCGAATGGGTCTCGGGGTTTGTGGCTTGGTATAACTTTGAACATCGGCACAGTGCGATTCAGTTCACCACGCCGGCCGAACGTCATGCCGGGCTGGACACGGCTATCCTGGCAAAAAGAAAAACACTTTACGAGACCATGAAGGCACAACACCCGCAGCGTTGGAGCCAGGAAACGCGAAACTGGAATCCGGTACAGGTCGTGTATCTGAACCCCAACAAAACCGACCAAAAGGAAGCTCGAAATACCATGGACAAGGCCGCTTGAGGTTATTCACCGAGGCGACAGATACCTTGACAATTACCGACCGAAGTCGAGGCGGCGTTCAAGAACGTGAAAGATGATCTGCATCTGCGTCCCATCTATCACCAACTTGACCGCCGCATCGAAGCGCACATCTTCGTGGCCTTCATCGCCTATTGCCTGCACGTCACCCTCAGGGCTTACCTCAAACCGCTGGCCCCAGGGTTAACTTCACGCGCCGTACTCGACAAACTCGCGGCTTTCCCGGTCGTTTAGGAGATCCCGGTACGGCCTGCGACCAGGCCGGTCCAGAGAAGGGGCTGGTGTCCCACGACCTTTGTCACTTCGGTGAGCCTCGCGGTTACTCCGCTGTAAGCACTCCGGCAACCCCGTCTTCCTGACGGACGCTGATTTCGCGATGCTGTGTACGCGGCGCTGTGCCGCGGAGACGGAGAGCGAGATGGAAGCGAAGGAGCCGGAATTGACGGTGCGGGAGCAGGCGTATTTCGAGCATGTGCGAGCGGCCAAGGAGCAAGGGGTGTCGCTGACGGCGTACTGCGAGAGGCTCGGACTTAACGTGCGAAGCCTTTACGGCGTGCGGCGCGATCTGGTCGAGAAGGGGATCGTGCCGCGGACGTTGACGCCGAAGACGGTCAAGAAGCGCCCGAGCAAATTTGTGGCGGTGCGCCTCGCCGCGGGCGGGACGAACGGCACGGAGTCGGTGTGCCGGGTGCGGCATCCGAGCGGCTGGACGATCGAGTGCCGGGACTGGCCGCAAGCGAGCTGGGTGTCGGCGCTGCTGAGCGGAGGCGAACATGCTGCGGCCTAAGGGAGAGGGTTTGCGGGTCTACCTGCACCGCGAGCCGGTCGACATGCGGCTGCAGAGGACGGGGCTCGCGGCGCTGGTGCAGGAAGTGATTCGAGAGGACCCGTTCAGTGCGGGAGCGATCTTCGGGTTCGTCGGTAAACGCTACGACCGGGTGAAGCTTCTGGCGTGGGACAAGAACGGGTTCGTGCTCTGGTACAAGGTGATCGAGAGCGAGGAGAAGTTCATGTGGCCGCGGGATGCGGATGAAGCGGTGATCACGCTGACGGCGGAGCAGATGAACTGGCTGCTCGACGGTTACGATGTCTTTCGGCAACCGCATCGGCTGATGCGTCTTGCGTACGCCGGATAAGTTCTTTCGATTGCATTGTGTTTGGAGGCGAGCTCGGTATACTTCGATGCCGTGCTCGCCTCATCCGATCGTTCGCAAAAGCTCCTTGATCAAAACGCCGAGCTCGCAGCGCGGCTGAAGTTGCTTGATCGCGTAGCGGCCGAGCGCCTCGAGCAGTTGGAGCGCGAGCGAGTCGCGAGCCGCAAGCTCAAGGAAGAGCTCGGGCGGTTGACGGAACGCGCGGCGCTGCTTGAGGAAGAAGTTCGGTGGCTGAAGGAGCAGTTCTTCGGCCGCTCGAGCCAACAAGACGCGGCGGTAACGAACCCCGATCAGGGACTGCTGTTCAACGAGGCGGAGGTGCTGGCGGCGATTGCCGCGGCCGACGCCGCGCACGCCGCCCGCACGAAGCCGATTGCCGCACACGAGCGCCGCCATACGGGCGGCCGCAAGGCGATCCCGGAGCATTTCCCGCGCATTGAGATCGAGCACGATCTGCCGGAGCACGAGAAGCTGTGCACGCAGTGCTCGGTGCCGCATGCGCTCACGAGGATCGGTGAGGAAACGCGGGAGTGCTATCGGTACGAGCCGCCGAAGGTGAGCGTCGAGCGGCACGTTCGGCCGACCTACGTGTGCGAGGAACGGCACGAGGCGCCGATCACAGCACCCGCGCCGCCGGTCATTCTGCCGAAGTCGATGGCGAGCCCGTCGCTGCTCGCGTACTTGGTCACGGCGAAGTTCGTCGACGGGCTGCCGCTGTACCGGGTTGCGCGGCAGCTCGAGCGGCTCGGGATGGAGCTTTCGCCCGGCACGGCCGGCAGCTGGGTGAACACGGTGGGCGGCGAGAAGATCGTGCCGCTGATTAACCTGCTGAACGACGCGCTGCTTGCGGCGCCGTTCATCCAGATAGACGAGACGCATCTGCAGGTGCTTAGAAGCGACAAGGCGGTCGGCGCCGATCACTACATCGTCGTGCGCGCCGCGGGTCCGCCGGGCCGGCGCATCATCCTGTACGACTACCTGCCCTCGCGGACGACCGAGGGGCTCAAAGCGCTACTGATGGGTGCGGACGGGCCGTATCGAGGGAAGCTTTTGACCGATGGCTTGGAGCGCTACGACGACATCGCTGCGGCACTGAAGCTCGAGCACTTCGGCTGCCTGCAGCATTGCCGGGCGTATTACTACAAGGCGCGCAAGGTGAGTCAGCTGCCCGGAAGCCGCAGTCTCGCGAACGTCGCGATCGAGGACTACATCGGCAAGGTTTATGCGGTGGAGAAGCAGATCAAGGCGCTGCGGGAAGCGCACGAGTGCCGTGGCGAGGCGCTGCCGCTTTCGACCGTGCTCGCGTGGCGGCAGGAGAAGACCAAACCCGTGATGGAGCAGTTCAAGGCCTGGGTGGAGAAGCTGCAGCCGGCGACGCCGCCGAAGAGCGCGCTCGGCCAAGCGTTCTCGTACACGCTGAACCAGTGGTCCAAGCTCGAGCGATTTCTCGAGCACCCCGAGATGCCGGCCGATAACAACTACACTGAGCAACAGATCAAGCAATTTGTGATTGGCCGCAAGGCATGGCTCTTCGCTCACGACAAAGTCGGCGCACAGGCGAGCGCGAATCTTTACTCGCTGACGATGACGGCGCGTGCGAACGACATCGAGCCGTTCGCGTACCTCAACAATCTGTTCGAGCGTCTGCCCGCTGCCACGACGGTTGAGGAGGTCGAAGCGCTGCTGCCGTGGAACGTAAAGCCCGGGCTTCAGCAACACAACACCTCGCCGGCCTCCCCTGCGTCCGCCGTCGCAGTAGATCAGTCCTAAGTCCGACAGGCTGCCACGGGCGTGATCGCCTCTCACACCCTCCCGAACGTGGTTTCCGGAGTGCTTACACTCCGCTGGCGGTCGGAATCACTTACCGAGTGAGTGATGCACCATAGACTCCGGACCACCAACGTTCACGACAATCTGTCAACGATGCACGGCCCAGGTTGAGCTGAGTCGGCGCATTTCCTTGCGCAAATCAAGGAGCGACAGTCCGATGGCTGGGCAAGGAATCAAAAATCGCTTGTAGGTCCGGCCGTAGGCTGGAGTTTGCTTCTTGAACTTTATTCTTCTTTGTTCAATAGCTTAAGAGCGTAATTGGCGGAGAGGGTGGGATTCGAACCCACGGTACGGTAAACCGTACACTTGATTTCGAGTCAAGCCCGTTCGACCACTCCGGCACCTCTCCAATTCACAAAACGACCGTTCGTTCCCGATGCGTCTGCCTGTGTTCAACTCGAGGACGGGTGGGATTGATGGCGCACATCCATGTGCGCCACCCTGCGGGCGCACTTCGTGCGTCCAAATCGGCAGTCCCTGCCGATTTGTCGAACCCACGGTACGGTAAACCGTACACTTGATTTCGAGTCAAGCCCGTTCGACCACTCCGGCACCTCTCCATTCGCAAACTTACCCATGTACCCGGTCGCGTATTAGAACATTTTCCGACCGGAATGACTCGCCATGGTTTATCGCGGTGCCTGCCACGTATCCGCGAATTAGCGCGGGGCGAAAGCAGTAGTCGCGCGGACCGTGTCCCCCCGTTCCGGTGTACCGTTCAGCCCCCCTCGACGTTCGGCAGGTAGCGCGTTTCGATGTCGTCGACCTCTTCCGGCAACGGCGACTTGCCGTGAATCGCCGACCGAATAAGCTTTAAAGTTCGCGATCGCGGCCGGCGCCGCGAGTAAACTCGAATTGCTCGAAAAAAACAACAATAACGATTTGTTATTTATCAATAATTCTCCAAGGGAAAGGAAAGCGCTGCGGGCCGCCTTCCGGCTTTGTATTCTGTCAAATGGTGAGGAAATCCGCGGCTTCGGCCGTCATTTATAACGGATTTGAAGGCCAGTCAGGCGGCGCCCCGATACATGCTGCGTTACG
>JBOHZD010000344.1:0-12264 GCA_050738315.1 Woeseiaceae bacterium | reverse complement strand
CAGGAACGCCGTGAATACGTCCCTGTAGGCTTCGGGCGAAACATCCCTGTTTCGCACGATCCTGAAAAAGCCTTCCCCGCTCCAGGCTCCGCTCCGACCGTTCGGGTCTGCGTGTGGCGTTGATGTCTGCATCTGCAGGAGCCCGCCATGCGGGCGACCGGACGGATGATTGCCGCATAATGATTTCAGATGTGACAGATACCAGGAATGCCAAAACTTGACGATCGAGACTTGGCAGCATTAGACTGCTCGCGACTCATCGAGACCGGCTGAGGGAAAGGCCCTTGGAAGCCGGGGCAACCTTCGGGATTCACCATCCTGAAAAGGTGCCAACTCCTGCGATGCGAGCAAGTAGCGTATCGAGAGATGAGTGTCGTTGTAACGCAAAACCGGGAGCACCGGACTGCGCAGGGCACGACACGCCTCCCGGAGGTTTCCGCGGAGTTCCGATGAGAAGGACAGCAGGATCTGCTGCAGCATTGGAACACAGACGGAGACCCTTGCATGACGACTTCCCCCCTCGATCCGGCGACTCTCGCGGTGCGCGCCTCGCTGGAATCCGACACACAGTTCGGTGCCGTCGTACCCCCGCTGCACCTGTCTTCCAACTACACTTTCGACGGCTTCGGCAACAAGCGGCAATACGATTATACCCGCAGCGGCAATCCGACACGGGATGCGCTGGCAAAGGCTCTGACGTCCCTGGAAGTCGGGGCCGGCACGGTCGTTACCTCGTCCGGCATGGCTGCGTTGACGTTGCTGACGCACCTCCTCGAGCCCGGTGATCTGCTGCTCGCACCGCACGATTGCTACGGCGGGACCTACCGCCTGTTCGAACACCTCGCGGCAAAAGGGCACTTCGACGTGCAGTTCGTCGATCAGACGAACGCGGAGGCCTTGCACAAGGCGATTGCCCGCAAGCCGCGACTCATCCTGGTCGAGACGCCTTCGAATCCATTGTTGCGAATCGTGGATATCGAACAACTCGCCACGCTGGCGAAGTCCTGCGGTGCATTGCTCGCCGTCGACAACACGTTTCTTTCTCCTGTTTTGCAGCGGCCGATCGCACTGGGTGCGGATATCGTCGCGCATTCGACGACGAAGTACCTGAACGGGCACAGCGATGTCGTCGGCGGCGCGCTGGTGGCCGCCGATGCCGGCACTGCCGAAAAGCTGGCCTGGTGGGCCAACTGTCTCGGGCTGACCGGCGCGCCGTTCGACAGTTACCTGACCTTGCGCGGCGTGCGCACGCTACATGCGCGCATGCGGCAACACGAGGACAACGCGAATCTGCTGGCCCGGGTGCTGGATGAACACACGTCGGTCGACCGCGTGTATTACCCCGGTCTCCCAACTCACCCCGGTCACAAACTGGCGCGCAGACAGCAACAGGGATTCGGCGGCATGGTGAGTTTCGAGATCAATGGCGGCAAGCCCGCCGTCAAGGCCTTCGTCGAACACCTGCAGTTGTTCTCGCTGGCCGAGTCGTTGGGTGGCGTTGAAAGCCTCGTCTGTCATCCGCCGTCGATGACGCATGCACCGGTCTGCGAACGAGCTTTGACGGAGGCGGGCATCAGGCAGAGCCTGATCCGCTTGTCCGTCGGCGTGGAGAACGGCGAGGACCTGGTCGCCGATGTACTGGCAGCCCTCGAGGCGGCGACACGGGCGGTCGCGTCGCGCCCCCGCGTCGTTGCGAATGCCTGAGATGCGCACCGTGGCCGCGGCAACACAGAGTGCGGAAACCCCTGCATACCTCTGCCGGCATCTGTCGGCGGAGACGCAGTATTTCCGCGTGCCGGGCCGGGTTGCGCTGGAATCAGGCGCAGCATTGGACGAAGTCACGGTGGCGTACCGGACCTGGGGCGATCCCACGAATGCAGCCCGCAATGCCATACTGATCTGCCACGCACTGACCGGGTCGGCGGACGTCGATGCCTGGTGGCCGGACATCATCGGCGTGGATGGCGCGTTCGACCCGCGGCGCGATTACATCATCTGCAGCAATATCCTGGGCAGTTGCTACGGCACGACGGGTCCCCTTGCGCCGCGTCCCGGCAGTCGTGAACGTTACCGCGGCGCATTCCCGCGAGTCACGGTGCGCGATATGGTCAACGTCCAGCGGTTGCTGCTCGATGATCTGGGCGTCGATCGCCTCGCGTTGGTGACCGGACCGTCACTCGGTGGAATGCAAGCCCTCGAATGGGCGCTCATGTATCCGGAACGCGTACGGAGCATCGCTCCGATCGGCGTGGGCGGGCGGCATTCCGCCTGGTGCATCGCGATGAGCGAGGCGCAACGCGCGGCGATTTACGCGGATCCTCGCTGGCAGGGCGGCAATTATTCGGACGACAAGCCGCCGGAGCAAGGGCTCGCTGCGGCTCGCATGATGGCGATCTGCAGTTACCGGAGCTGGCACAGCTTCGATGAAAGATTCGGCCGAACGAAGCGGGCGGACGGCGATTTCGAGGTGCAGTCGTATCTCCGGTATCAGGGTGAGAAGATCAACCGCCGCTTCGATGCCAACAGTTACGTGCGGTTGACCCAGGCGATGAACGATCACGACATCGCGCGCGGACGCGGCGAATATCACGACGTCATTCGCGCCATCACGCAGCGCGCCCTGGTCGTATCCGTGCGTTCGGATCTGCTCTATCCGCCGCACGAGCAGCAAATGCTCGTGCGTCATTTGCCGCACGTCACTTACGAAATTCTGGACTCCGGCGACGGCCACGACGGTTTCCTCATCGATTCCACGCAGCTCGGCCGTATCATCGCGGAGTTTCGACGTTCCGGCCGCCGCGAGCGAAACCTGCCTACGCCGCAGCTCGCGCGCCGCGAACAGCTCAGCGCAGTTGCCGAATGATGGCGTCCGTCATTTGCGCGGTGGTCGACACGGTGTCGCCGGCAACGGCGATGTCCGCGGTCCGCGCACCGTCGCGAATCGCCTGGGCGATGGCAGCTTCGAGGACGGCGGCTTCCTCAGCCAGTCGCAGGCTGTGCCGCAGGAGGAGGGCGATGCTCGCGATCATGCCGCAGGGATTGGCGCAGCCCTGGCCGGCGATTGCCGGCGCTGAACCGTGGATCGGTTCGAACACGCCGCGTCGCGCGTCGCCGAGAGAGGCGGACGGCAACATGCCCATCGAACCGGCAAGCATCGACGCTTCATCCGTCAGAATATCGCCGAACATGTTCTCGGTGACGATGACGTCGAAGCTCGCCGGGCGCTGTAACAGGTGCATCGCGGCCGCGTCGACGAGCATGTGCTCGAGTTCGACGTCCGGAAATTCGGCGTCCACGATGCGGCTGGTCACGTCGCGCCACAGCCGGGACGTCTCCAGCACATTGGCCTTGTCGATCGAACAGAGCCTGCCGCTGCGTTCGCGGGCAAGGCGTGCCGCCACCCGGACGATGCGCTCGATCTCGGTCGCGAGGTAGGTGCAGAGATCGCTGGCGGAATGTTCGTCGCGCGTCTTGGCGCCGAAATAAATACCCCCGGTCAACTCCCGGACGACCAGCAGATCGACGTCGCGTAACCGTTCCGGCCTGAGCGGTGAGACCGCCGCCAGTTCGGGGAGCACCTGTACCGGACGCAGGTTGGCGAAGACCCCAAGTTCGGCTCGCAGCCGGAGCAGGCCCTGTTCGGGTCGGACCGCGGCGTTCGGGTCGGACCACGCCGGTCCACCGACTGCGCCGAGTATCACGGCATCGCTTTCGAGACAGGCCGCGATCGTTGCGGCCGGCAACGGCTCGCCGACCGCGTCGATTGCCGCGCCGCCGATGAGGTGCTGCCGGATGACAAAACGGTGATCGAATTTTGCCGCGATCGCGTCAAGGACCTGCAGACCGGCTGCTGTGACTTCCGGTCCGATGCCGTCTCCCGGCAATGCCGTGATCAGGGCCTCCACGAACGACCGTTCTCGAATGCCGTGATGGCGCTTTCGTGTTGCTGCAAATAACCCAGCGGGTCAATGCCTTCGATCAGGCAATAGCGTGCAAAGCTGTCGATCGGAAACTCGATGCGCTGTCCGGTCGGCAGTGTCAGCGAGGATGAAACGACATCGATATGAACCGTGGCACCGGGATGGTCCAGCAACCAGCGGTGAATCGGCTGCTCGACGACGATCGGCAAGAGGCCGTTCTTCAGCGCGTTGCTGCGAAATATGTCGGCGATCCCGGTACTGATGACCGCACGAAAGCCGTAGTCGAGCAATGCCCACGGCGCGTGCTCCCGTGACGAGCCGCAACCGAAGTTGTGACCGGCGACCAGCACGCGGCCGTTCTCGACGCCGTGCGAATTCAGGACGAAATCGTCATTCAGGCTGCCGTCGTCGCGATAGCGCCAGTCATGGAAAAGGTAGCGGCCCAGGCCCTGGCGGCTGGTCGTCGTCAGAAATCGCGCGGGAATGATCTGGTCCGTATCGATATCGGCAAGCGGCAGCACAGTCGTGCGCGCGTCTATTTGCCGGATTGCCTGCATCTGTTCGTTTCCCGGTGACCGTTACAGAAACTCGCGCACATCCGCGACGCGACCGCGCACGGCCGAAGCGGCGGCTGTCAGCGGACTGGCCAGCACGGTGCGCGCGCCGATGCCTTGCCGTCCTTCGAAATTGCGATTACTGGTACTGACGCATAGCTGGCCGCGCGGCACCGTATCGCCGTTCATTCCCAGGCACATGGAGCAGCCCGATTCGCGCCACTCGGCGCCGGCCGCCCTGAATATCTCGTGCAGACCGAGCGCCTCCGCCTCCCGTTTGACCTGTTGCGAACCCGGTACCACCAGCATCCTCACGCCCGCTGCAATGGTGCGGCCGCGCAGTATGGAAGCGGCCTCACGCAGATCGGACAAACGTGAGTTGGTGCAACTGCCGACAAAAACGACATCGACCGCAGTGTCGGTCAACGGCTTGCCGGGGCTGAGTTGCATGTAGTCAAGCGCTTTTCGGAAACTGGCATCGCCCTTGGCATCGGGCACCGTTGCATTGACCGGCACCACCATCCCGGGATTCGTGCCGAAGGTGACCATCGGCTGCAGCAGGTCCCCGCGGATGGCCAAGGTCGTGTCGAAGGTCGCATCGGGATCACCCGCCAGGGCGAGCCAGCGTTCGACCGCTCTGTCCCATTCTCGTTCTTTGGGCGCTCGCGGGCGGCCGTGCAGGTAGTCGATCGTCTTGTCGTCCGGCGCGATCATGCCGGCCCTCGCGCCGGCTTCGATCGACATATTGCACACGGTCATGCGTGCTTCCATGTCCAGCGCCGATATCGCCTCGCCGCGATATTCGATGATGTGCCCGGTCCCGCCGCCGACACCCACCTGACCGATCGTGGCCAGGATCAGGTCTTTGGCGGTGACGCCGGGCGGCAGCCTGCCGGTCACTTCGATCGCAAGCGTTTTCGGCTTGCGTTGCAGCAGGCACTGTGTGGCCAATACGTGACCGACTTCCGTCGTGCCGATGCCGAATGCGAGGGCGCCGAACGCGCCGTGCGTGCTGGTGTGACTGTCTCCGCAGACAATGGTCTTGCCCGGTTGGGTCACGCCGAGTTCCGGCCCGATGACATGCACGATGCCGCGGTGCGGACTGTCGAACGAGAACAGTTCGAGCCCGAAGTCATTGCAGTTCTCCTGCATCCGGGTCACCTGGTGCGCGGCACTTTCGCCGACGACCGCCAGGTCCCGGAAAGTTCGCACCGGAGTCGTCGGCGTGGAGTGGTCCATGGTCCCGAGCGTCAGGTCCGGGCGCCGCACGGGGAACCCGCGCTCGCGCAGGACGGCGAACGCCTGTGGCGTCGTGACTTCATGGATCAGGTGCAGGTCGATGTACAGAATCGCCGGTGTGTCCGGCGTTTCGTCCATCACGATGTGTTCGGTCCAGACCTTTTCAAAGAGTGTTTGCGGCCCGGGGTTCGGCATGCGCGCTTTACTTCGAACCGCCGGCGGCCGCGACCGCGCGCGCGTCCAGGCCGTCGAGCCAGCCTTCGGTGTCTTCGGTATCGCCGCGGAACAGGCCGAAAAATGCGTCCTGTAACTGCTCCGTGACGGGGCCGCGACGTCCTGTGCCGACCTGGATGCGGTCGACCGAGCGGATCGGTGTAATTTCGGCGGCGGTGCCGGTGAAAAACAGCTCATCGGCGAGGTACAACATCTCGCGCGGAATGGCCTGTTCGGTGACCGGGATTCCAAGCCGTGCTGCAAGTTGCATCACCGTATCGCGGGTAATGCCCGTCAGGATGGAAGCCGTGGAGGGCGGCGTGAGCAGGCGCCCGTCGCACACGAGGAAAAGATTCTCGCCGGCGCCTTCGCTGACCGTGCCGTCGCTGGACAACGCGATTCCTTCCGCATATCCGAGCCGTCTCGCCTCGGTACTGATCAACTGGCTGGAAAGATAGTTGCCACCGGCTTTGGCGAGTGCCGGGATAGTGTTCGGCGCCACGCGTTGCCAGCTCGATATGCAGACGTCCACGCCATGCTCGAGTCCGTCGACACCGAGATAGGCGCCCCATTCCCAGGCCGCGACGGCCACGTCCACCGGATGATCGGGCTTCGGCGCGAGGCCGATTTCGCCATAGCCGCGAAGGGCGATGGGGCGGATATAAGAGCCGTTCATCAAGTCGTTGGCGAGCACCACTTCCTTACAGACACCGACGAGCGTGTCCAGATCGTAGTCAATCGGCATGCGATAGATCTTCGCGGAATTGAGCAGGCGCTGCATGTGATCTCTCAGGCGAAATATTTTCGGGCCGTCCGGAGTCTTGTAGCTGCGTATCCCCTCGAACACAGACGAACCGTAGTGCAGCGCATGGGCCATGATGTGCACCGTGGCCTTGTCCCATGGAACCATCCGGCCGTTCATCCAGATCAGCTTTGCGCCTGTAAAACTCATTACAGCACTCCGGGTATGCATGTCGCCTATGGAACCGTGTAGCTTAGCAAGCGGCAGTGTCTTTCGCACCCATCGCTCCCTCTAGCGCAATTTTCAGACGAAAACCCGTTGGCCATCACCGTTCCGCGCGCTGTCCGGAAGGTCGCGTTGCCGGCGCCGCAGTATTCGATTGATGACTTCGAGATACGCCAGAGCGCCGGCTTCCACGATATCGGTGCTGGCGCCATGACCGCGCCAGGTCTGACCGTCCAGATCTACGGTCACAGTCGCTTCGCCCTGTGCATCTTCGCCGACCGTGGCGCTGTGCAGTTCAAAGTTTTTCAATACCGGGAATACGCCGGTGGCTTGCTCGAGCGCCATGAATACCGCCTGCGCAGGTCCATCCGCCGCGGCCGATCTGTCGACGACAATGCCGGTGTCATCGATCAGCCGGACTTCGGCGCGGGCCTTGCGCTCCGTACCCGCAGTGACCTGCAGCGACTGCAGCGCCCACGGGCCGCCTGACGCGCTGTCGACGTTCAGGACGATCGCTTCGATGTCGCCATCGAAGATGTCCTTTTTTCGGTCGGCCAGCTTCTTGAATTCCTGGAAGGCGCGGTTCGTTTCGAATTCATCGAGATCGAAGCCGAGTGCCCGCACCCTGTCGCGGAAAGCATGCCGACCGCTGTGCTTACCCAGCACGAGGCTCGAGCGGCTGAACCCCACGTCTTCGGGACGCATGATTTCGTAGGTTGAACGATCCTGCAACATGCCGTGTTGATGAATGCCGGCTTCGTGAGCGAAAGCATTTTCCCCGACGACCGCCTTGTTGCGCGGCACCTGCATCCCGGTAATGCCCGCTACCAGTCGAGAGGTCGGATACAGACGGGTGGTGTCGATCCCGGTACGGACGCCGAAAAACTCTGCGCGCGTCCTGAGCGCCATGACGACTTCTTCCAGTGAACAATTGCCTGCACGTTCGCCGATGCCGTTGATGGTGCATTCGATCTGACGCGCCCCGGCTCCGACCGCAGCGAGGCTGTTGGCGACGGCCATGCCCAGGTCGTCATGGCAATGCACGCTGAGCGTTACCGCGTCGATACCGGCGACATGTTGTTTCAGGTAGCGGAAGAGCCGGTCGAATTCTCCCGGCACCGTGTATCCGACAGTGTCCGGAATGTTCACGGTCGTCGCTCCGGCCTCGATGGCCGCAGAAACTACTTCCGCCAGGTAGCCGAGTTCCGTACGCGAAGCGTCCTCCGGAGAGAATTCGACGTCATCGCAAAGTTCGCGCGCCAGTCGGACAGCACCCACCGCGCTCTTGATGATCTCCTCCTTGGCCATCTTCAGTTTGTGTTCACGATGAATGGCGCTGGTGGCGACGAACACATGAATGCGGTGCTTCAAAGCGCCTTTCAATGCGGCGTGGGCGCGTTCGATATCCTGCGGGATGCAGCGCGCGAGCCCGCACACGACCGGACCGTGATTTTCTTCGGCGATCGCCTTGACCGCTTCGAAATCCCCCGGCGATGCGGCCGGGAAACCGGCTTCGATGACGTCGACCTGCAGTTCGGCCAACGCCTTTGCGATCCTGAGCTTTTCCTCGAGCGTCATGCTGCAGCCCGGAGCCTGTTCGCCGTCACGCATTGTCGTGTCGAAGATGCTGATTCGATCATTCACGAGAGTTCTCTCCATTGTCACGGGCGCCGCTCAACGGTCGCCGTAATCGATACTGGCCAGGGGGAAGTTCGGTACCGCGAGCGGTGCATCGAGCGGCGCATCGGCACGCAGTGCATGCAGCAGCGAACGATTGTCGATGTTGCTGCCGGTGAGTATCAGGCCCACCTTGAGTCCGCTCAGCCGATCGCGCAGCTTGAGCGCCGCCGCCAGCGGCGCCGCGCCGCCGCCCTCCGCAAGATGGTGGATGGTTTCTGCATAAACCCG
This sequence comes from Woeseiaceae bacterium, assembly GCA_050738315.1. GTDB lineage: Bacteria > Pseudomonadota > Gammaproteobacteria > Steroidobacterales > Woeseiaceae > IDS-8. Next base: position 3,463 of record JBOHZD010000344.1, on the reverse strand, counting down.
TATCGCCGCGCAGATTTCCTCTTCACTCACCAGTACGAAATCATCCAGTGCCTGCATCATGCCGAGCGTGTAACGCACGGGGATGCGCGTCGCGAGCCCGTCCGCAATGGTCCTCGTAGCGACCGTGGGAGCGTAAACCTTGGTGTGCCAGGCATTGTGAAACGCCGGAGCGTTCTCCGCCTGCACTGCAATCACTTTTGTCTGCGGCGACTTTGCCTTGATAACGGTCGTCGTCCCGGCGGCCAGACTGCCGCCGCCGACGGGCACAAAAACCACATCGAGCGGTGCAGGCGCCTGCTCGAGCATTTCGAGCGCTACCGTACCCTGACCGGCGACGAGTTCCGCGCGCTTCGCCGGATGAATGGACAGCGCCCCCTTTTTACGTGCATAGCGCACGGACGCATCCCACGCTGCGTCAAAATCGTGCCCCTGAACGATGACGTCGGCGCCGAGCGCCTGTACTGCCGCATTCTTCTGCGGGTTGTTCTCTTCCGGAACGAACACCGTGCATTGCGTATCGAACATGGTGCAGGCTTGCGCCAGCGCAGCACCGTAGTTGCCGCGCGTCGCGGTCACGATGCCGCGGGCGCGCTCTGCCCGGTCGAGATTGGCGAGCAGATTGATCGCTCCGCGGATTTTGAATGCGCCGATGTCCTGCATGTTCTCGAGCTTGACGAAGATGTCCGTGCCCAACCGCGACGACAACACGGGATGCTGCAGGAGCGGGGTCGGTTTGAGGTAAGGAGCAATGGTTTCCCGGGCTCGCAGGACGTCGTCGAGAGTGATGCCGGACGGTGGCGTGTCCGTGTCGGAACCCCAGTCGGTCGCATCGAGATAATCGTTCAAAGCGGGCGTCATTTCATGTACTCCTCGAGATACCTGCCGGAGATCAGTTCTCCAGCCAGTCCATGCGGCTTCGCAGGCTTGCGCCTGTTTTCTCGATCGGGTGTTCGAGATCCGCGTTCATCATCCTCTTGTACTCGCGCCGGCCGGCATTGTTTTCGGCGATCCACTGTCGCGCAAAAGTGCCATCCCGGATTTCCTGCAGGATCTCCTGCATTTTCTGCCGCACATGGCCGTCGATGATCCGCGGGCCGCGCGTCATATCGCCGTAAGCTGCCGTTTCGCTGATGAAGGCATGCATTTTCTTCAGGCCGCCCTCATGCAGCAGGTCGACAATCAGTTTCAGCTCGTGCATGCATTCGTAGTAGGCGACTTCCGGCTGGTACCCGGCTTCGACCAGTGTCTCGAACCCTGCGACAACGAGTTCGGTGGTACCGCCGCACAGCACCGCCTGCTCGCCGAACAGGTCGGTTTCCGTCTCCTCGGCGAACGTCGTCTCGATCACAGCAGCACGGGTGCCGCCGATACCCTCTGCGTACGCCAGTGCAAGCTTCAGCGCATTGCCGGTGGCGTTCGCTGCAATAGCGACCAGGCAGGGCACGCCATGTCCTTCCTCGTATTGCCGCCGCACCAGGTCACCGGGTCCCTTCGGTGCGATCAACACGACATCGAGGTCCGCGCGCGGCTCGATCCGTTTGAAATGGATGTTGAAACCGTGCGCGAACAGGATCGCGGCGCCTCGGGAGAGTTGTCCTTCGATGGATCGGTACAATCCCGCCTGTGCCATGTCCGGTGTCAGGAAAGCGACCACCGCGGCACCTCTGACCGCTTCCGCCGGTTCGACGACGTCAAGCCCCGCGGACCTGGCGCGCTGCCAGCTCCGACCGTCGGGGCGCAGGCCGACCACGACGTTGTGCCCACTGTCCTTCAGATTCAGCGCATGCGCGCGTCCCTGGCTACCGAACCCGAGGATCGCGATTCGTTTGCCTTGAAGGCAGGTGGCATCGACGTCTGTCTGTGAATACATCTGCATTGCTTTCTTCCCCAGGTGTCATGCAAAAAAAAACCCCACAATCCTGTCGGGATGCGGGGTTGGCGTTTTGACCGGAATGACTTTTCGCTACCCGCTATTGCTCCCGCCAAGGAGTACCAGCGTAAGCAGAAGCACAGCGCCGGCAATGACCGGACTGACTGCGGGTGTCGACCAAGCACTCATGGTCCGATCATGTTGTATGCCATCTCCGATGTCAACCTCTGTTAAATCAGTTGCTTGTGTTACGAAGCCCGGGATGCTGGTTCGCCTCCCGCGATAACGCTATCCTCGATCGACCTTCACCGCGACTCGTACGGGACATCCATGGACTTTGATTACTCTCCCAAGGTTTCGGCGTTGAGCGACCGTCTGCGCGCGTTCATGTCGGAGCACGTACACCCCGCAGAGGCTGCCTATTTTGCGGCACTGGACGAGGGCACTTCGCGCTGGGTGGTGCCGCCGGTGATCGAAATCCTGAAAACGAAAGCGCGTGAAGCCGGGCTGTGGAACCTCTTTTTGCCGGAGAGCGAGTATGGCTCCGGACTGACCAATCTCGAGTATGCGCCGCTCGCCGAAATCATGGGTCGCTCGCCCATCGCCTCCGAAGCCTGTAACTGCTCCGCACCGGATACCGGCAACATGGAAGTGCTTGTTCGTTACGGCACGCCGGAACAGAAAGAGCGATGGCTCGCGCCTCTGTTGCGCGGCGAGATTCGTTCCGCCTTTGCGATGACTGAACCCGACGTCGCCTCGTCGGACGCCACCAATATCCAATCGACTATTACAAGAAACGGCAACACGTACATACTGAACGGCCGCAAATGGTGGATTTCCGGCGCCATGGATCCGCGCTGCCGTATTCTGATCTTCATGGGCAAGTCCGACCCCGCCGCCGACAGGCATCTTCAACAGTCGATGATGCTCGTGCCAATGGACACCCCCGGTGTCGGCATCGTGCGCCCTTTGACAGTCTACGGCTACGACGACGCACCGCATGGCCACGCGGAAATCCTGTTCGAAGACGTTCGTGTGCCGATTTCCGGTCTGCTACTCGGCGAAGGGCGCGGTTTCGAAATTGCGCAAGGCAGGCTCGGGCCCGGCCGCATCCATCATTGCATGCGCCTGATAGGACTCGCGGAGCGGGCGCTGGAAAGTCTGTGCAACAGGGCAGGGCAAAGGGTGGCGTTCGGCAAGCCACTGGCCGACCAGGGCGTCGTCAGGGACGCGATCGCCGCATCCCGCATCGAAATCGATCAGGCGCGTCTCCTGACGCTCAAGGCCGCCGACCGGATGGACAAGGCCGGCAACAAAGCCGCACGCGCCGAGATTGCGATGATCAAGGTCGTTGCGCCTTCGATGGCATTGCGCGTGATCGACAGGGCAGTGCAGGTGTATGGTGCTGCCGGTGTCTCCGCGGATTTTCCTCTCGCGGCCGCCTGGGCAGCGGCGAGAACGCTGCGGCTTGCTGACGGACCGGATGAAGTTCACCGTGCAGCGATTGCGAAGCTCGAGCTGGCTCGGGGTATTTAGGTACTACGTCGTTGGCGTGCGGAGCCTTGCCCGGGGAGGCCTTTTCAGGAACGCCGT
>JBOHZD010000343.1:0-23034 GCA_050738315.1 Woeseiaceae bacterium | reverse complement strand
AGTCCGGCCGACGCACTGCGGGGCGGGCTAAAGGGTGTCGAAAAAGAATCGCTGCGCGTGCGCGCCGACGGCATGCTGGCCGACACGCCTCATCCCCCTGCGCTCGGTTCGGCACTGACCAACCGGTACATCACGACCGATTTTTCGGAGGCGTTGCTGGAGTTTGTCACGCCGGCATTCCCCAATACCTGGGAAGCGCTGCGGTTCCTTTGTGACATCCATCAGTTTACTTACGCGCGGCTGAAGGACGAGTTGCTCTGGGCAACGAGCATGCCTTGTCGCATTCCTGCTGAATCGGAAATACCGCTGGCGCAATACGGCACTTCGAATGTCGGCCGTATGAAGACGATTTACCGGCGAGGTCTCGGGTTCAGGTATGGCCGCGTCATGCAGACGATTGCAGGCATCCATTTCAATTATTCGCTGCCGGAAGCATTCTGGCCGCTCTATCTGGATCTCGCAAGGACAACGAACGATCTGCATACCTTTCGCTCCGCGTCCTACCTCGGACTGATACGAAACTTTCGCCGCATCGGCTGGCTGGTGCTCTACCTGTTCGGCGCGTCGCCGGCATTGTGTAAATCGTTTGCAGCCAACGCACGCGCCGACATGCCGTCCTTTGACGGCGAGACGCTCTACGAACCCTATGGTACGTCGCTCAGGATGAGTGACCTCGGTTACAGCAATCGCACCCAGGCACGGATCAACATTTCGCTCAACAGCCTGGATGAATACGTCGCCGACCTGATTGCGGCGATCAGCACGGCGGAGCCCGTCTTCGAAGAAATAGGCGTCAAGGACGGCGACGAATACCTGCAACTGAGTGCCAACCGGCTGCAGATCGAAAATGAGTATTACAGCCCGATCCGCCCCAAACGGATCGCATTTTCGGGCGAACGTCCAACAGCCGCTTTGCAGCGAGGGGGCATCGAGTATGTGGAAATCCGGTCACTGGACATCAACGTCTTCGACCCGGTCGGTATCAATCAGAACGCCATGCGGTTCATGGAAGCCCTGCTGATCTATTGCCTGTTGTCGGAAAGCCCGCCGTTCGACGATAACGACTGGGAGGAAGCGGTCCGGAATCACTCGCAAACGGCCCGTCACGGCCGCGATCCGGAATTGAAACTGTCGCGCAACGGCAAAGAGGTCCCGCTTGCCGTCTGGGGCCAGGAGATTCTTGACGGTGTGCGTGCGGTGGCCGAACTGATCGACCGCGGTGACACGCGGCGGGACTACATCCAGGCTATCGAGGCGCAAAACGCATTGCTGGCCGACGCGGATGCCACGCCGTCGGCCAGGCTTCTGGCCGAACTTCGAGAGGTGCAAAGCGGATTTTTCGATTTCGCGTTGCAGGCGGCGCGCGGTCACAAACAATATTTCCAGGCCCTGGCGCCGCTCTCGGGCGATCGTCTGGCGCAACTGGAAAATGAGGCTCGCGACTCAATCCGGCGCCAGTTGGAAATCGAGGCTTCCGATACCCTGAGTTTCGATCGCTACCTGGAGCATTACTTCGAGGGGACGTGACGGGAGCATTGTGACTTCACCGCCGGGTACGGCCCGGCAGACTGTGCGCTGCATCACAATTCACCGGCTTCGCCGTGTGAGATGCGCGCAAAATTAACTATTCTTTCGCAGGTTCGGGTTTTTAATACAGGGTGCGGGACAGGGGCGTGTTCAAGACATTCATTTTCGGAATCCTGTTGGGCATAGCCGCCGCGGTCGGCTTGTTGTATTTCGTGCCGGCCGTCGATCAGCATCGCGAAACTTCGCTGGTTTCGGTCGAACCGAACGGCGGCAACCTGGAGGCGTTTCATATCAACCTGCCCGAGGACAGAATCCTGGCCGGCGCGGCCGACTCCGAGAGCAGGGTGCCGGCGGCGCTGGAGTGGCCGGCGACTGACGTGCTCGCCAACGCGCGAGTCGAGTTGTTCAAGATTCGCGACCGCAAGGATACGGTCATCGGCGTTGCCAGCCGGATGACCGGCCCGGTGGAAGGTCAGGGTTCGGTGGTCGAATGGACCTTGCATCTGCCGGCACGCGGAACGATGTACGTTGCCATGCAGGAAAGCACGGATGCCGACGGTCGGCGAGACGGTTCACTGCGCGCGGGGACGCGTGAATTTGCCGAGCGGCGCGGCAGCGTCAGCGAGCGCTTCGTCGACACCGCTGCGGCCGCGGACGACGACTCCTGGATCGAAGGCCGGATCGAGCTGCAAACGGCGCTGGTCCGCAACGCGAGTGAAGTCGAATGAAATACGCAATTTCCCTGATCGCGGGCCTCATCGTCGGCGCCGCACTGGTCGTCGCCTTCCTTTATTACAACCCGTTTGCCGGCAGGCACACCGTGTCGCCGCTGGCGGTGTCCGGGCAGGAGCTGATCGATCTTACTTTCTCGGCCGTTCCGGAAGAGGCCATCGCGTTTACCAACAACGGTGAATCCCGCGTTGCGCCGCATCCGGCGAAGATGGCCGAGCTCTGGGAGCCGGCGATCGCAAAAACCACGATCCTCGTCACCCGCCTGTCGAATGTTCGGGGACCTTTCGCCGGCATCGGCGTCAAGTTTTCGTCCGCTTCGGAGCAGACCCGGTTATTGAATTCGGAAGCGCTGGTCGACAGCGCCTGGCACGTCTTCCTTCCCGATAGCGGGACGTTTTTCGTCAGCCAGACGGAGAACCTCTGGTCATACCTCCGCAATATCGTCATTCCCGCCCGCTGGAATTCCGCCGATAGCTGGCGCGGTAGCTGGTTCGGCATCATGACCGTCGGGCCGAACGCGCTCGGTACCGGCACAGTCGCCGGCGGCAGCGGCCGCTATGCGGACATCGACACCGAGGCAGTGGAATCCTGGAGTGCGAAAGCCTATTCCGCCTTGCGCGGACCGGTCGCCATGACCGGCAGCCTCACCGTCGCGGTCTCTCCTTACGTAGTGGACTAACCGTTGCCCGCGGAGCCTGGAGCCGGGCGGTTTTTGCTGCACGCGGAGACTGGAGCGGGGAGGGCTTTTCAGGAACGCCGTTAATACCTCCCTGTAGGCTTCGGGCTCGACATCCCTGTCTCGCACGATCCTGAAAAGCCCTCCCCACTCCAGCCTCCGCTCCGACCGTCCGGGCGTCGGTGTGCGGGCCTCTGCCGCTCCGACCCTCCGGGTAGCCGAGCGCCGTCGAAGTCTGCATCGGTAGGAGCCCGCCCTGCGGGCGACCGCGGTGAGCGCGGGAGTCGCGACGAATTCGCCCCGGCAATCATCTACGCGCAGACTACCGGCCCAGATCCTTCAACTCGACGCCGGCATCGCTCACACGGTCGATGTCGATTTCACCACCGTCGGCAATCAGTTTTTTCGCTTGCAGGAAATCCCTTGGGTTGTTGATGGCATCGACGGCGATCATGCGCCCGTCACGCAGGTAAACACACGAGAACGATCGCTTGCCGGGATCCCCGCGCACGAGCGCCAGGTCGTAGCCCTGAGACAAGCCGGCGATCTGCAGTTTGAGATCGAACTGGTCCGACCAGAACCAGGGAACCTGCGCGTAGCACACCCGCTCGCCGCAAAGATTGCTGGCAACGGTGCGCGCCTGCTCGAGTGCGTTGTGCACCGACTCGAGCCTGACGTGGCGCCCCAGAATGCTGTTGGGATGAAAGGTACAATCGCCGATCGCAAAGACATCCCGGTCTGCGGTCCTGCAGCAATCGTCGACCACGATACCGTCGTTGACTTCGAGCCCGGCTTCGACCGCAAGCTCGGTGTTCGGAACGATGCCGATGCCGATCACGACGAGGTCCGCCGGAATCTCGGTGCCGTCCGCAAGCAGCAGGCCGCTCACGCGTTCCTTGCCGACGAATGCGTCGATCCCGGTGTCCAGCATCAGCTGCACGCCATGTGCCCGATGCTCGCGTTCGTAAAACCCGGAAACCTGCGGCGACACGACCCGTTTCATGACGCGGTCCTGCATCTCGACGACGTTGACCTGCAGGCCGAGTTGCGAGGCGACCGCGGCCACTTCCAGGCCGATGTATCCGGCGCCAACGATGACCAGCCTCTTTCCGGCACCCATGCTCTTCTGGATTGCGAGCACGTCCGCCACGTTGCGCAGATAATGGATCCCGTCGAGTTCCACACCGGGTAGATCGAGGTGTCGAACGCGTGCGCCGATCGCGAGAATCAGGGTGTCGTAGCCAATCGACCCATCGCCGCGTAACGCGATGGTCTTTTCCTGGCGGTTGAGACGCTCGACATGGGTTTCGCGCAGTACGGTGATCTGCGGGTCCTCGTAAAAACTTTCCGGCTTGACGTACAGACGCTCGGCCGGCATTTCGCCTGCGAGAAATTTTTTGGACAACGGCGGGCGCTGGTAGGGAAAATAGGGTTCTTCGCCGACCAGCACAATTTCCCCGTCGAATTTTTTCTGGCGGAGGGTGGCAACCGCTTGCCCCGCGGCGTGGCCGGCTCCGGCAATGACGACTTTCGATGACATCGGTTCGTATCGCTTACATAGCGCTGATACCGCCGTCCACCCTGATCTCCGAACCCGTGACGAAGGCGGATTCGTCCGATGCAAGATAAAGAACGGCGTACGCGACGTCGTTCGGCTGGCCGACTCTGCCGAGCGGTATCTGCCGCGCCAGCTTTTGCAGCGCGGCAGCCCGATCCTGGCCGGCGGCCATGCCGTCGAGAATCGGCGTATCGATAAAAGCCGGATGCACCGAATTGCAACGAATGTTGTTGCCGACACGGGCGCAATGAAGCGCGACCGATTTGCTCAGATGCGTGACAGCGGCCTTTGCCGAATTGTACGCGGCGAGATTGTGTCCGGCGATGACGCCCGATATCGACGAGACATTGACAATCGATCCTCCACCGCTGGCCGCGATCAGCGGAATCGCATACTTGCATCCCAGAAACACGCTTTCCAGATCAACGGCGTGTACACGGCGCCAGGTTTCGAGGTTCTCCTCTTCGATGCTCGCGACGGATCCGATGCCGGCGTTGTTGACGAGGATGTGCAGTCCTCCGTAACCGCTGCGGATTTCGCTCAACGTGCGGACCCAGCCTTCCGGGTCGGTCACGTCCTGTTCGACAGCGGCGGCGGTGTCGGCAAACATGGCATTGATAACGCGAGCCTGCTCTTCGGCACCTTTGATATTGACGTCCGACAGCACGACCCGCGCGCCTTCTCTTGCCAGCAATCTCGCCGATGCCGCGCCCAGCCCCTGCGCCGCGCCAGTGACCAGCGCTATTTTGTTGTCGACTCGTCCCATACTTGCTGCAAGGAAAAGGCGATTCAATCATGAAAGGGCGGGAATCGCGAGGGACAAATGTGAAACAACCTGCCGGTGCTGCTTTCTTAGTGTTTCGGGGCGGTGTTCGCTATTCTTCGATCTGGCGAGTGACCCTACAGGCATGACTGTGGCAACGAAAGTCAACGCAATTCGCATACACGAGTTCGGCGGCCCGCAAGTGCTGAAGTTCGAAAAGGTTGCCGTCCCCGATCCGGCTGAGGGTGAAGCGCGGGTCCGGCACACCGCCATCGGACTCAATTTCATCGATACCTACCACCGGAGCGGCCTTTATCCGCTCGATCTGCCGACAGGACTCGGCAGCGAGGCGGCCGGCGTCGTCGAAGCGGTCGGACCGGGCGTCACGGAGGTCCGGAAAGGCGACCGCGTCGTCTATACCGGACGGCCGGCCGAGGCGTATTCCGAGGCACGCAATTTTCCGGCGGCCAGGCTGGTGCCGATCCCGGAGGGCGTGTCCGACGAGAACGCCGCCGCCGTGCTCCTCAAAGGACTGACCGCGTGGTACCTGCTGCGGCGCAGTTACAAGGTCGAGAAAGGCGACCCGATACTCCTCTATGCGGCGGCGGGCGGCGTCGGGTCGCTGGTGAGCCAATGGGCGAACCATCTCGGCGCCACGGTGATCGGCGTTGTGAGCACCGACGAGAAAGCGGCGCTCGCGCGCTCGCAGGGTTGTCACCACATCGTCATGGCCGATAACAAGGAAACCGCGGCGGCCGTGAGGGAATTGACGGGCGGCCGGGGTGTCGCGGCCGTCTATGATTCAGTCGGGCGCGACACTTTCATGACCTCGCTCGATTCGTTGCGTCCCCACGGCGTCATGGTGACTTTCGGCAATACCTCCGGCCCCGTACGGCCATTCGCGCCTGCCGAACTGGCGAAGCGCCACTCTCTGTATGTCACGCGACCGGTACTGTTCGACTTCGTCGAGTCACGGGAGCAGCTGCTCGCTGCCGCCAATGAGCTCTTCGACGTGCTGAAGCGGGATATCGTAAAAGTCCGCGTCAACCAGCGTTACGCACTCAAGGACGCAGCCGAAGCACACCGCGACCTCGAAGCCCGAAAAACCACAGGCTCGACGATCCTCGTCCCGTAACGCGCCGCTCCCTGCACGCGGAGCCGGGCACGGACGTATTCATGGCGTTCCTGACGACTGCAGGAAAAAGCCTTCACCCGGTCTTGTTCGACTGGGTGGCCTCGGGCGATCCGCTGGTCGATGAGCCGGGAAGCGCTTTCCCGGTCGCTCGCCGGTGTCGGTGTGCGCTGCACCCGAATTCTGCATCTTGCGACCTTCGCCGACTTCCTGGACGTCTTGCCGGCCATTGTGTTCACTCCAACTAATAGACTCATATCGATGATACTGAATTTTAGAAAGCCGTCCCCGTGAACTCCTACGCCGGCTTCAGCGGCCAGACGATCGGCATCAGGAAGTACGCCGTGACGAAGACGACGAACATCAGCGGGATGCCGACTTTCATGTAGTCGACGAAGCGATAGCCGGCGGGACCCATGACGAGAATGTTGGCGGGATGGGAGATGGGGCTCAGGAAGCTCGCGCCGGCTGCGATTGCAATTGCCATCATCGCCGGCTGCGGTTGCACGCCGAGCTCCGCCATGGCGGTGAGGACGATCGGCGACATCAGAACGACGAGTGCCGCCGTCGGAATGATCATGGTGCAGAGCGCAGTCATGAAGTAGAAGCCGAGAACGACGTTCCACGGGCCGGATTCTCCGAGCAGCGATACCAGCTGGTCTGAAAGGTACTTCGCCGCCCCCGTCTCATACATCGCGGTCCCGAGCGGCAGCATTCCCGCAATCAGGAAGATCGCGCGCCAGTCGATGGCCCGGTAGGCGCGCTCCATCGTCAGGCAACCTGTCAATACCATGATGCTGCCGCCGACGACGGCGGCGACCGACGGCGGTGCGTATCCGCCCATGACACTTGCGACGACGCCGACCATGATGGCCGCGGCGAGCGGCGCGCGGCGCGTGTCGGGCGGTTCCTGGCCCAACGGAGTCAGTATCAGGAAGTCGGAGTCCGACGACAGCAGTTGCAGCCGGTCGCGCGGTCCCAGCAACAACAAGGCATCGCCGACCTGCAGGCGTTGCTCCGCGAGGTTGCTCCCCAGCGTGTCTCCTTCGCGCCAGATGCCGGCCAGTTCGATGCCATAACGTTCCCGGAAATTCAGTTCGCCGACCGACATGCCGGCCAGGCGGCTGCGGGGATCCAGCGTCGCGTCCATCAGCGTCAGCCGCTCGGATTCGAACGCGCCCAGGTTCCGCGACACCTGCGTTTCGATCTCGAGCTCCTGCAATCCCCGCAGGACGTCGAGGTCTTCGTGCTGGCCTTCTATGAGCAGCAGGTCGCCGCCCATCAGAACTTCGTCCCCTGCCGGCATGACGCTCAACTTGCCTTCACGAAAAATCGCGAGGACGCGGAAATCGAAGACATCGGCGAGCCGGCTTTTTCCGAGCGTCGCATCCGCAAGGTCACTGTATTTGGGTATGCGAACGACAAACATTCGTTCGTCAGCTTGGTATTGTTCGCTCAATTGCGCATCGGACTTCAGCTCGACTTCGCTGAAGTCCGAGTATTTGTGCAACTCGGCGATTGCGTCGGCTTCGCCCTGCACCAGGATCCGGTCACCGGCGCGCAAGGGAACATATGCGAGGTTGGTCAAACGGTATTTGTTCTTGCGATGGATGCCCGCAACACTGACGTTGAAACGCGTGCGAAAGCCGGCATCGCGGATCAGCTCGGCCGCCAGCGGCGACCCTTCCGCGAGGCGCACTTCGGCGTAGGCAACCCTGGCGGCGACCATCGATTTCAATACCGGCGCTTCGCGTTCGATGACGAGATCGCTCCAGCGTTGCAACTCCCGGAACTGGTCGATGCGGCCCTGCACCAGCAGGCTGTCGCCGGCGCGCAGTATCGTTTGACGGCTCGGCAGCGTTTCGCTGCGGCCGAAGCGGACCAGCGCGAGGATGATCAGCCCTGTCGCAGCGCCGATACGGCTCTGCGCCAGCGTCTTGCCGACCAGCACGGAGTCGACCGGCACCCGCAGCATGAACGTCTGCTCCTGCAATTTGTAGCGCGCGCGCAGGCTGCGTTGACTGCGGTAACGACCGCGCTCCGCGCGCGGTCTCTTCGGCAGCAGCAGCCTGCCGACCAGCCCCAGGAACAGGATGCCGGTCACGACGATCGCCCCGCCGATCGGGATGAAATCAAAGACGGAAAACGGTTCATACCCGCTCTGCGCCAGCGCTTCGCTGACCAGCAGGTTGTTGGAGGTGCCAAACAGCGTCGTCTGCCCGCCCAGCAGCGTGCCGAATGCCAGTGGTATCAGCATGCGCGACGCCGGAATGCGGGTGCGGCGGGAGACGTCGATGACGACCGGCAACATCAGTGCGGCCACGCCGATGTTGTTCATGAATGCGGACAGGCTTGCAGCCGTCATCATGATAACGATCACCATCGGCAGTTCGCGCCGTCCGGCTATGCGCAGCACCTGGCGTCCGATAATGTTGGCGATGCCGGTGCGTGCGAGGCCCTCGCTCAGGATGAACATGGCCCAGATGGTAATGACGGCGCTGTTGCTGAAACCCGCGAAGGCTTCGTCGGCGGTCACGAGCCCGGTCACTGCCAGCGTGCCGAGCACCAGCAGCGCGACCAGGTCCACACGAATGAGATCGCTGACAAACAGAACCAATGCCACGGCCAGGATGGCGAGAACCAGTGCGATCTCGAACGTCATCGATGCGCGGGGAACGTTGTTTTTCTTGCGTGCTGGATGGATGGAGCGATCATTCTATACAGGAGAGTAATGGCAGTGCAGTCAGCTTGTCAGCAATACCGCAGCCTTGGCTAGTGTGATTTTCCGGACGCGACGCTCGCCCGGAACGCCGAATCGACCGGCGGCGCTTTCAGACGAGGCCGATCGGCCAAGCCCTTGCTTGTAAATGTATCCAGTACTGTATGAAAATACAGACAAACCGGGAGCAACCATGGGCGACGCCGCGGCTCGACACACAGACGATCCTGAAACGCTGAATCCCTCACAGCGGCAGGCGGCCCTATACGGGCGCCGGGCGGAAGACGGCCGCTTCGTCGCGGGCCCGTTGCTGGTGATCGCGGGCGCCGGCACCGGCAAAACGACGACGCTGGCGCACCGGGTCGCGCATCTCGTTATCGAGGGCGTCGATCCGGAACGCATCCTGCTGTTGACGTTTACCCGCCGCGCCGCCGAGCAGATGACGCGGCGCGTGGAAACCATCGTCTGCCAGGCCATGCGGAGCACCGGTGACGCGCGGCGGTCGCCGGCATCCTTGCCCTGGTCCGGTACGTTCCATTCCATCGCCAACCGGCTGTTACGCCGCTACGCGCACAACCTCGGCCTCGACGCGAGCTTCTCGGTGCTCGACCGCGGCGATTCCGCGGACCTGCTGGATGTCGTGCGGCACGAGCTCGGTCTGTCGCAGAAATCGCGCAGATTTCCGAAGAAAGATACCTGTCTCGCGATCTATTCCCGCTCGGTCAATGCGCGGCAGGCGCTGACCGATGCACTGCAGCAGACATTTCCCTGGTGCGCGGACTGGGAACCGGAGCTGCGACAGCTTTTTCGTAGCTATGTCGAACGCAAGCAATTGAACCAGGCGCTGGATTACGACGATCTGCTACTTTACTGGAGTTACCTGATGGCCGATGCGGAGCTGGCGGCCGAAGTCGGTTCCTGGTTCGACCACGTGCTCGTCGACGAGTACCAGGACACGAATCTGCTGCAGGCGGACATCCTGCATGGCCTGAAGCCGGACGGCACGGGGCTCACGGTCGTCGGCGATGACGCGCAGTCGATCTATTCCTTTCGCGCTGCCGAGGTCGAGAACATCCTGGACTTCGCGGATCGGTACGTGCCGCCCGCGAGGATCGTAAACCTCGAAGAAAACTATCGCTCGACCCAGCCGATTCTCAACAGTGCAAACCGCCTGATCGCGGAAAGCGCACGGCAATACGAGAAGAATCTGTTTTCGCGCGCGACGCACGGCGACCTGCCGCAATACGTGACGGTCGAAGACGGCGATGCGGAAGCCTCATTCGTCGTGGACGCGGTACTCGCCAATCGTGAAGCGGGAATGCAACTGAAGGAGCAGGCGGTCCTGTTCCGTGGCGCGCACGTGAGCGACCGGCTGGAACTCGAACTCGTGCGGCGCAATATCCCCTACGTGAAATACGGCGGCTTGAAATTCCTCGAAGCAGGGCACGTCAAGGACCTGCTGTCGGTCCTCAAATGGGCGGAGAATCCGCGCAACCAGGTGGCGGCCTTCCGGGTGCTCAAACTGCTTCCCGGCATGGGACCGTCGCGTGCGTCACGGTGCTTCGAACATCTGGCGCTGTCGGGACACTCTTTTGCATCGTTGGGCGGATTCCGGCCGTCGTCGGCCGCAAGCTCCGACTGGCCGGCGTTCTGCAATACGATGCAATCGCTGGCGTCCACCGATCCCGGCAACATTGCCTGGCAGGGGCAGCTCGGGCAGGCACGCCGCTGGTATCAGCCACACCTGGAACGACTGTATGACAGCCTTGAAACGCGAGAAGCGGACCTCGAGCAACTCGAACAGATCGCGGGGCGTTATCCGACTCGTGAACGGTTTTTGACGGAGCTGACTCTCGATCCTCCCGCAGCGGCCGGGGATCTTGCCGGCGACCCGCTGCTGGACGAGGACTACCTCGTCCTTTCGACGGTACATTCCGCGAAGGGCCAGGAATGGAATTCGGTGTTCGTGCTGAATTTTTCAGACGGCAATTTCCCGTCTGAATTCGCGACCGGTAACCCCGCGTTGATCGAGGAAGAGCGGCGCCTGTTGTATGTTGCGATGACGCGGGCGAAACAATCGTTGAGCCTGATTGCACCGTTGCGGTATTACGTGACGCAGCAGCGGCGTGACGGCGACAAGCATGTCTATGGCGCGCAGAGCCGCTTCATGACCGAGGGCCTCGCAAAAACGATGGAAAGGAAATTCCACGGCAGACGCGAATTGCCGTCGCAACACCTGTCCCCGAGGAGCAGCAGGCAAATCGATGTGGCCGGACGTTTGCGCGAAATGTGGTAGGCAGCGAGCGGCGTCACAGATATGCTACAAACCGGCATGACAAAGACTTATCCGTGAACCTTGTCACAAAGGAAAGACTCTAAAACAGATATATGTAGACTGGCCCGACGAGAGTGAGGTAACGCAACAATGACGCATGGCGAAGCAACTGAGCGTGTGGTGCCGGTGCCGAATCTTCGCGACTATTTTCGCAAGTCGATCGACGCGGCCATAAGCAAACAGCGTGTCGATGTCGATCCACACGCCACCCATTACGTCGTCAATCTCCTGACGCTGTTCTCGCGATCCGAGGATCTCTACGAAGACCACGGCGAGGCTTACGGGCTGAAACCGCTCGCGCTGATGCTCGTCGATGCAGTCGAGGCTGCAAGTGCCGAACAACGCAACTCGTCGCTGCAGCGCATCGGCGATGTTTCTCTCTTCATAGCCGGATTCTTTGCGGATAGCCTGGCGCATCGGCTCGTCGATCTCGACTACTACATCCACATGGGCGGCACTGCATACGGCTCCCTGTCCGAGGAAATACGCGGGACGATGCGGGGGCGGGCGTTGGCTCACGTCTACCGCGAACTCGCGCGCAAGTTCCAGCTACTCGTGGACATCCTCAATGAAGTACGAGACGGGGCACGGCAATCGTCCGACATCGATCTGTTGCGCACCTACGAGGTATGGCTGCGGACCGGCAGCAAACGTGCGGCAGCCTTGCTGCGGCAAAACGGTGTCGTCCCGATGCCGAATGCCGTCAGCAGGAAAAGTCATTAGGTTCTGCCATGCTGGCCGTCCTGCAGAAGTACCTGACCGATATCTACCAGGCTGATCACGGGTTCGAAGTCACTGATTTCCTGGTGACCGACCCTGCGCTTGCCAAGCTGCTCGGCCGCGGCAACCTGGTACCGAATACCGACGAATCGGTCTTGCTCAAGGAGGACGAGCACGGGCTGGCATTGTCCGTGTACCTGGAGCCGCAGATGTTGAAGCGTCTGGACCGGGACAACCCGCTGAAGGCGTTGCGCGCGGGCCAGCTCAACGACCTGTGCAAGGTGCTCGAGGGCATCAGTCATTTCAACTACATCGTGTGGCGTGCGCGCCAGGACAAGTCCGTCACCCTGTTCGAGCTCGAAATCCAGGCCGAAGTCGACAAATTCGTCGGCACCTGGCTCATGGCACTCGAGCAGCAGGATTTCGATTTCGCCCGCCACCTGCATGGCTGGTTGTTCGATGAGGTGAGCTTCAATCCAGAACTCGATCGTGACCAGCTCGAACGATACCGTGCGGCCAACGATTTCGCGGCGCGCTTCTGTCACGGTCTCCGTGAGCGCTTCCATCGCGACGGCAACAGGGGATTACACGAGTTGCGTCACTTCTATCGTCTGTCGCAAACGGACAAGATCAGCCACATTCACACCCAGGCATACGCCCAGTCCTGAAGCGCCGGTGCGCATTCTTGCTGCGGCTTGCCGCGAAGCGGCCCGTCACAAAAAGAGGACGGTGGCCGGGCGGCCACCGTCCAAGCTACGAAACAAACTGCATAAGGGAATTTGAGTTTGTTCGTCTACCTCTCTTGGAGCTCGTTGCGGCGTGCGGGTGGCTTCTCCGGAAATCCGGCCCCCCGGCTGATTCGCCGTTTCCTGATGCTTCGATGCGCGGCCGTCTCGAATGGTTGCAATCCAAAGGCTATATGCTGCGATCATTCTGGAATAAGGGCGTGCGTTTTGTTACACCTGCAACGGATGGAACGGGCCGCTTGCGTCGTATAATTTCTTGTCACGAAGGCCGAGGAGATGCATCCATGAACAGCGCGAGGCAGGCTTTGTCCGTCCAGGGCCAGGTGACCGATGAAGAGTGGCAGACCCGCGTGGACCTGGCTGCCTGTTACCGGCTCATCGCGATGTACGGTTGGGACGACCTGGTATTCACGCATATTTCCGCGCGGGTGCCGGGCCCGGACGAGCATTTCCTGATCAATGCCTATGGGCTGCTGTTCGAGGAGATGACGGCCAGCAGCCTGGTCAAGGTCGATCTCTCCGGCGACAAAATCCTGGACACACCGCATTTCGTGAATCCCGCGGGCTTCACGATTCACAGCGCCGTGCACGAAGCACGGCCGGATGTCGGCTGCGTGATTCATACGCACACCCGGGCGGGGGTCGCCGTGTCGGCACAGGCGGGCGGTTTGCTGCCGATCTCGCAGGTATCGCTGTTTCCGCTGATCTCGGTCGGGTATCACGATTACGAAGGTGTGGCGCTGAACCCGGAGGAAAAGCCGCGGCTGGTCGCAGATCTCGGGCGTGGCAGCAGCCTGATCTTGCGCAATCACGGCCTGCTCACGGCAGCGGCCACGATTCCCGATGCGTTCCTCGCGATGTATGTGCTGGAGACTGCGTGCCAGACGCAGCTCACGGCGCAATCGGCCGGCGTGGAGTTGCGCCAGATCGATGGCCGGATCGTGGCGGGCATTGCCGCGCAGGCCGAGCAGGTGACCCGGGGTCTGGGCGGGCAACTCGCATGGCCGGCCCTGTTGCGCAAGCTCGACCGGCGAGATCCCTCGTTCCGGGAATAAGTCGGTCCCATCACCGCCTGTAGGAGCGATCGACGCGGGTGATGGAATCACTGTAGGAACCCGCCATGCAGGCGACCAAGGCCGGCGCTGCCTGCTGCCACCAACCCTGCCCCCGAACCCCGCCTACGCCAGGAACATCGTATACGCCGGATTGCGGCTTTCCTCCCAATGCGCGTAACCAAGGTCGAACAGGTGCGCTTCGAGCTCCGCCGATTCATCCGGCGGCACCTGTATCCCCGCAAGGATGCGCCCGTGGTCCGAGCCGTGATTCCGGTAGTGAAACAGACTGATGTTCCAGCGCGTGCCGATGGCCTGCAGAAAGTCGAGCAGCGCTCCGGGACGTTCCGGAAACTCGAAGCGAAACAGCCGCTCGTGTTCGAGCGACCGGCCGCCGCCCCCGACCATGTGCCGGACGTGCAGCTTGGCCACTTCGTTGTCACTCAGGTCCTCGAGCGGATAGCCGAGGTCCCGCAGTTTTGTGACGAGCCGTGCACGCTCGGCTGCACCATGCCGTAATTCCACGCCGACAAAAATGTGCGCCTTGGCAACGTCGCTGTAGCGGTAATTGAACTCGGTGACGCTGCGCCGGCCGATTGCCTCGCAAAATGCGCGAAAACTGCCGGGACGTTCCGGGATTTCCACCGCCAGCAGCATTTCCCGCTGTTCACCGACCGCCGCACGTTCCGCAATATGGCGCAGCCGGTCGAAATTCACGTTGGCACCGCCGACAACGGCAACGAAATTCCCGCCGCGCAATTTTTCCTGCGCGATATATTTCTTGACACCTGCGACGGCGAGCGCCCCGGCCGGTTCGGCAATCGAACGCGTATCCTCGAAGATGTCGCGAATCGCAGCGCAAATCCGGTCGGTATCGACGGTGACGATTTCATCCACGAACTCCTGGCACAGCCTGAAGGTTTCGCTACCGACCCGCTTGACGGCCACACCGTCGGCAAAGAGACCGACGTGATCGAGCGTCAGCGGATGACCGGCCGCCAGCGACTCTTTCATCGCCGCCGAATCCTCGGGCTCGACACCGACAATTTTGATACGGGGGTTCGTGCCTTTTATATACGCGGCTATGCCCGCGATCAGGCCGCCGCCGCCGATCGGCACGAAAATCGCGTCGATTTCCCCGGTCGCCTGCCCGAGAATTTCCCGGGCGATCGTGCCCTGTCCCGCAATGACATCCGGGTCGTCGAAAGGATGGATGAACGTCAATCCCTGCTGTTCCCGTAGCGCTTGCGCATGGCGCTCCGCGTCGTCATAGCTATCCCCGTGCAGCACCACCTCGCCGCCCTGCGCCTTGACCGCGTTCACTTTGATGGACGGCGTGGTCACGGGCATGACGATGACCGCGCGGGCCCCGAGGCGCCGCGCGGCGAGGGCGACGCCCTGCGCGTGGTTGCCGGCCGAGCTGCAGATGACGCCCTGGTCCAGGGCCGGTCGCGACAGCCGTGACAGTTTGTTGTAGGCGCCCCTCAGTTTGAAAGAAAAGACCGGTTGCAGGTCCTCGCGTTTGAGCAGAATGCGATTCTTCAAACGGGCTGAAAGGTTTTGCGCGAGCTCTAACGGGGTTTCAGTTGCAACTTCGTAGACGTTCGCTTCGCGGATGCGCTGCAAGTAGTCGACCGTACTCATTCACTGTTCTCGGTATTGTGAGATTCCGTCACAGAGTAGCGTATCCCGCATCGTCGAACGATGTCGTTATGCGGGCGTGCAATCGGCGGGCTGTCATTTCATAATGCGGCCATGAGCGATCCTGCACTGCGACGCACGCTGTATCCCCCGATTGAACCCTGGCGCACCGGCACACTGGAAGTCGGCGACGGCCATGTGCTGTATTTCGAGGAATCGGGCAACAAAGCCGGCAAGCCGGTCGTATTTCTGCACGGCGGGCCGGGCGGCGGGTGCAGCGCCAAGATGCGGCAATTTTTCAATCCCGAGTCGTATCGCATCGTGCTGTTCGACCAGCGCGGCAGCGGCAAGAGCCGGCCGCACGCAAGTCTCGAAGCGAACACGACCTGGGATCTGGTCAACGACATCGAGCGGCTGCGCCGGCACCTCGGGATCGACCGCTGGCAGGTGTTCGGCGGATCCTGGGGCAGCACCCTGGCCCTCGCGTACGCGGAAACGCATCCCGACTCGGTCACGGAGTTGGTCTTGCGCGGAATATTCCTGTTGCGGCAAAAGGAAAATGCCTGGTTCTACCAGCAAGGCGCGAGCGAAATCTTTCCGGACCACTGGCAAGGGTTTCTCGAACCGATCCCGGAGAATGAGCGTCACGATCTGCTGCATGCCTACCACAAGCGATTGACCAGCGACGATCCGGATGTGCGGCTCCGTGCAGCGAAGGCCTGGTCGATCTGGGAAGGATCGACAAGCACGTTGCTGCCGAGTGCCGAAGTGACGAAGACCTTCGAGTCCGACGACATGGCGCTTGCGATGGCGCGCATCGAATGTCATTACTTTGTCAATGACGGCTTCATGGAAGAAGATCGTCTCCTGAAGAACATCGACAGAATCCGCCATATACCGGGCGTCATCGTTCAGGGGCGTTACGACGTCGTGTGCCCCGTCGTGTCGGCCTTCGAACTCGCCAATGCCTGGCCCGAGGCGGAGCTCTGCATCGTGCCGGACGCCGGTCACGCCGCGTTCGAACCCGGCAACATACACGAGCTCGTGTCCGCGACGAACAGGTTCGCAGTGAGTTGAGCAATTTGCTGATTACCAATGCGCGCCTGGTCAACGAGGGCCGTATTCGCGACGCCGACGTCCTGATCAACGGCGAACGCATCGAGAAGATTGCGGACGCGATCAAACCCGCGGGAAATATCGAAGTTCTGGATGCGGACGGCCGTTATCTCCTGCCCGGTATGATCGACGACCAGGTGCATTTCCGCGAGCCTGGATTGACCGACAAGGGCGATATCGCCAGCGAATCGACGGCTGCAGTTGCCGGCGGCATCACGAGCTTCATGGATATGCCGAACGTCAGTCCGCAAACCACGACGCGCGAGGCATTGGCGGACAAATACAAGAGAGCGGCCGGACGAGCGCGCGCGAATTACGCGTTCTATCTCGGTGCCACCAACAGCAACATCGCCGAAATCAGGGCGCTCGAGGTTGGCGAGGCCTGTGGCATCAAAGCGTTCATGGGCGCGTCGACCGGCGATATGCTGGTCGACGACACGGACGCCCTGGAGCGCCTGTTTGCCGACGCTCCGGTCATCGTCTTAACGCACTGCGAGCACTCACCGACGATCCGTGACAATGAAGCGAAAGCGAAAGCGCAATTCGGCGACAACGTGCCGATGTCGGAACACCCGCGTATACGGTCCGCAACGGCTTGCCTGAAGTCGTCCAGCATCGCAGTGGAACTGGCACGCCGCCATGACACTCGCCTGCACATCCTGCACTTGACGACGGCGATCGAGATGGGCCTGTTCTCGCGCGCGCACCGGCGCGAAAAGCGCATCACCGCCGAGGTGTGCGTACACCATCTCTGGTTCGACGAAAGTCGCTATGCGGATCTCGATACCCGCATCAAATGCAATCCGGCGATCAAGACGGCAGAAGACCGCGAGGCCCTGCTGGCCGCGGTGAACGACGGCCGCATCGACGTCATTGCGACCGATCACGCGCCGCATACCGCGAGGGAAAAGCGCAACAGTTACTTCAAGGCTCCGGCCGGCCTGCCGCTCGTGCAGCACGCCTTGCTGATCCTGTTGGACCTGGCCCACGACGGCCGGATACCGCTCCCGACGATCGTCGACAAGTCCAGCCATGCCGTCGCCGACCTCTTCGGCGTCGTCGACCGCGGCTACGTGCGCGAGGGCTATTTCGCCGACCTGGTGCTGGTCGATCCAGACAAACCCCACACCGTCGAAGCATCCAACCTGCTTTACAAATGCCACTGGTCCCCGTTCGAAGGGCATACCTTCAGCGCCACCATCGACACCACGCTCGTCAACGGCACCGTCGTCTACCACGACGGCAAACCGACGGGCGACATTGCGGGGCAGAGACTTGAGTTCAACCGCGGCCGCTAGACGCCTAAACCCCGGGCCCCTCAAGTGCTGCATGGCACATTCAACGCGGGTCGCCCGCTCCCGGCTCCGCCGCCCACCAGCTCATCGTTCAAGTTCAAAAAGTGCAACGAACAACAACCAGTTGCCGCTGTCGAATCACAGTAACGAACACACCTCTCCATACCATGACAAAACTGTTTACTTTCCGGGCGATACGGTTATCCTTGCCCGCATATCGCGCGGCTGTCGGAATTCTGGGACGGACAATGCGACCCGGCGCGGCATTTGAATGAAGCCTACAGATACATCCAATCCGGATTATTTTCACAAGGTAGTCGACTGTCAGTGGGCGTGTCCTGCGCATACTGACGTGCCCGGCTATATTCGCCTGATCGCCCAGGGCCGGTTCGACGACGCGTACATGCTGAACCGGGAATCGAACGTGTTTCCGGGAATCCTGGGCCGCGTGTGCGACCGTCCTTGCGAGCCCGCCTGCCGTCGCGGCAGGGTCGAGGAAAAGCCGGTGGCCATTTGCCGGCTGAAGCGGGTGGCCGCGGACGGACGCGGCGACATTGCGGGGCGGCTGCCGCGGGCGCCGCAGAAGAAAAACGGCAAGAAGGTCGCGTTGCTCGGCGCCGGTTGTGCGTCCCTGACGGTGGCCAACGACCTGCTGCCGCTCGGCTACGAGATCACGATTTTCGAGGCGCTGGGGGCGACCGGCGGCCTGATGCGCACGAATATTCCCCAGTTTCGCCTGCCGCCCAAAGTACTGGACGAAGAGATCAACTATATCGTCGATATGGGCGCGGACCTCAGGTTGAGGCACCGGATCGACAGCATGCAGGAGCTGCTCGACAACAGCGGCTTCGATGCCGTGTTTGTCGGCACCGGCGCGCCGCGCGGCAAGGAACTGGAGTTACCGGGCCGCCACGACACGGACAGGATCCATATCGGGATCGACTGGCTCGAATCGATCGCGTTCGAACATACGGAATCGGTTGGCAAGCGCGTGCTGATCATCGGCGTCGGCAACACGGCGATGGATTGCTGCCGCAGTGCGCTGCGCCTGGGCGCCGAAGATGTCAAAGTGATGGCGCGGAAGCCGCGCGGCTTTTTCAAAGCGTCCGAATGGGAACTCGAAGACGCCGAAGCGGAAAACGTGGAAATCGTCGTCAATCACTCGCCGAAGGAATTCGTCGTCGAGAACGGCAAGCTCGTCGGCATGAAGTTCGACCGGATGGAATACAAGGTCGACGAGAAGGGCGGCATCGATCGCGGTACGGCGGTCGGCGAGGTGATGCTGCCCTGCGACGACGTCATCCTGGCGATCGGTCAGGACAACGCGTTTCCCTGGATCGAGCGGGACATCGGCATCGAGTTCAACGAATGGGACTGTCCCGTCGTCGACGAAGGAACGATGATGTGCACGCGGGATGGCGTGTTTTTCGGCGGTGATTCGGCATTCGGGCCGAAGAACATCATCTGGGCCGTTGCACATGGCCACGAAGCGGCGATTTCCATACATAAACATTGCTACCGCGAAAACCTGCACGACCGCCTGCCGCACGGCATGAACCTGACGAGCCAGAAAATGGGCATGCACGAGTGGAGCTTCTCGAATTATTACGACCCGGCAGAACGCCGTTTGATGCCGCACGTCGACCTGAAGGAACGGTTCAAGAAGATCGATATCGAGGTGGAACTGGGTTTTACGCTGGACCAGACGATCAAGGAAGTCGAGCGCTGCCTGAACTGCGACATCCAGACGGTGTTCACGGCGAAGCTCTGTATCGAATGCGACGCCTGTATCGATGTCTGCCCGGTTCAATGCCTCACGATTACGGCGAACGGAGACGAGGACGACCTGCGATCACGGCTCTCCGCGCCGGCCGAAAACAGAGGCCAGGGGCTGTACGTATCGGAGGACCTGCCGCAGACCGGCCGCGTCATGGTCAAGGACGAGGACCTGTGCGTGCACTGCAGCCTGTGTGCGGAACGTTGCCCGACCGGCGCCTGGGACATGCAGAAATCCACGATCCTCATTCCGTATGCCATGGACGAAATGCCTCGGCCGGAACCGCAGAGAGTGAAAGCTTCCGCCGGCTGATGGAACCGGATTCCTGGTATCGCCTTAACCTTTCCGACTCAATCCTGTCTAAACCGATCATGCTTGCAAGGTAGATTTTTCGTGTCCAGAGTCAACGACGTCGTCATCAAGATCGCCACCGTAAACGGCACCGGCTCGGCCAGCGCCAACGGCCTGTTGATGAAATCCGTATTCAGGATGGGTGTTCCCGTCGTCGGCAAGAACTACTTTCCATCGAATATCCAGGGCCTGCCGACGTGGTACGAAGTACGGGTGACGGGGGACGGCCACCGCGCGCGCGCCGACCGCGTGGACGTCATGGTGGCAATGAACGCGCAGACTTATGCCCGCGACATGGCGGAAGTCACGTCCGGCGGCTGGCTCGTCTACGATTCGACCTGGCCGAGAAGCCGCCTGCTGGACCGCGCAGACATTACCGTCATCGGCATACCCTTGTCGAAGATGTGCAACGAGCATTTCGACGGCGCGCGCGCGCGAATTCTGATGAAGAACATCGCCTATGTCGGTGCATTGGCCGCGTTGCTCGACATCGACCTCTCGGTCATCACGGCATTGCTCGAAGAGACGTTTGCGAAGAAGAAGCACCTCGTCAAGTCCAACCTGGAAGCGATTCGCCTCGGTTACGATTACGCGCAGGCAAATTTCAATTGCCCGCTGCCGGTGCGGGTGGCGCCGCTCGACAAGACGAAAGGGCACGTGATCATCGACGGCAACACGGCCGCGGGGCTCGGCTGCGTCTACGCCGGCGCAACGGTCGGCGCCTGGTACCCGATCACGCCATCCACCTCGTTGATGGATGCCTACAAGTCGTTCTGCAAACAGTTCCGCATGGAAGACGACCCGTCCGGAAAGAAGGGCGGCAAGAAATTCTGCATCGTGCAGGCGGAGGACGAACTTGCGGCGATCGGCGTGGTGCTGGGCGCGAGCTGGAACGGCGCCCGCGCGTTCACGCCGACCAGCGGACCCGGCATTTCCCTGATGGGCGAATTCATCGGCTTTGCCTACTATGCCGAGGTGCCGGCCGTAATATTCGACGTGCAGCGAACGGGTCCATCGACCGGCATGCCGACTCGCACGCAACAGTGCGACCTGATGGCCTGCGCATATGCATCGCACGGCGATACGCGCCACGTCCTGCTGTTCCCGGCCAATCCCGAAGAATGTTTTTACATGTCAATGACCGCGTTCGATCTCGCGGACCGGCTGCAAACGCCGGTCATGGTGCTATCGGATCTCGATATCGGCATGAACGACTGGATGTGCCCCGACCTTCAATGGGACGAAACGTACCGTCCCGACCGCGGCAAGCTGCTGACGGCGGAACAGCTCGAAGGCATGGAGCGGTACTATCGATACATGGACGTCGACGGCGACGGGATCGCGTGGCGCACGCTGCCAGGCGAGCATCCGAAAGGTTCATTTTTCACGCGCGGCTCGGGCCATAACAAGTACGGCGCGTACACCGAGGACGGAGCCGAATACCAGGAAGTCGTCGACCGCCTGCTGGTCAAATGGGAGACGGCGCGCAATCTCGTACCGAAACCCGAAGTCGAATATTCGAAGTTCAACAAGCGAGCGATTCTGTCGCTCGGCAGTTGCGACGGCGCGGTCAGGGAAGGGATGCTGCAGCTCAAGGAGGAAGGGAACGGCGTGAACTACTGCCGCGTCAAGGCTTTTCCTTTCGACAAGTCGGTGAAGGAGTTCATCGACAGGCACGAGCGGGTGTACGTCGTCGAGCAGAACCGCGACGCCCAGCTTCGGTCGCTGCTGATGCTGGACCTCGAAGCCGATGCGAAAAAGCTGGTGCCTATCCTGCATTACAACGGCATGCCGCTCGCGGCCAATTTCGTCGTCAACAAGGTACTTGAAGATCAGGCCAAGGGCCGCGCGGCCTGAGGACTCTTTATGAGCTACATTGCAAAACCGAAGGTCTCGCATCCGAAGTTGCCGCGCAACAAGCTGGGTTTGTCGGCACGCGATTACGAAGGCACGGTGTCGACCTTGTGCGCCGGCTGCGGCCACGATTCGATCACCGCCGCGATTATCCAGGCGGTCTTCGAACTGAGTATCGAACCCCACAAGCTCGCGAAGACCAGCGGCATTGGTTGCTCGTCCAAGACGCCGGCGTATTTCGTCAGCCCGTCACACGGATTCAATTCCGTGCATGGACGCATGCCGTCGGTGACGACTGGCGCCAATGCGGCGAACAACGAGCTGATCTATATCGGCATCTCCGGTGACGGGGATTCGCTGTCCATCGGCATGGGCCAGTTTGCGCACGTCATCCGGCGCAATCTGAACATGTGCTACATCATCGAGAACAACGGCGTGTACGGGCTGACCAAAGGGCAGTACTCGGCTTCCGCCGACATCGGCACCGTGGCCAAAAAGGGCCCGGCGAACAAGCAGATGCCGATCGACCCGGTCAGCACGGCGATCGGTCTGGGTGCGACCTACATCGCTCGCAGTTTCTCCGGCGACAAACAGCAGATGGTGCCGTTGATCAAGGGCGCATTGATGCACAAGGGATTTGCGCTGCTCGACATCATCAGTCCGTGTGTCACGTTCAACGATCACGAAGGGTCGACCAAGAGCTACGCGCACACGCGCCAGCATTATCATCACGTGATCGACACGGACTTCGTGCCGCCCGCCGAGGAAATCAAGGCCGCCTATGAGGCCGGCGAAGCGATGCCCGTGGAGCTGCATGACGGCAGCAAGATCGTGTTTCGCAAGGTCGACAAGGATTACGACCCGACCAGCCGGGCGGCGGCTTTTTCGTTTCTGCGGAGCAGCGTCAACGCCGGCGAGATCATTACCGGACTCCTTTATATAGACGAGGAGATGGGCGACATGCACGACCTGTCGGGCAGCGTCGACCGGCCGCTGTCGAAGATCCCGTACGAGGAGTTGAATCCGGGCAAGGCGACGCT
>JBOHZD010000342.1:0-5816 GCA_050738315.1 Woeseiaceae bacterium | reverse complement strand
TGGACGCGCAGGTCCGCTATGCTTTCAACGACAGCATCAGCATGAAGGTGGGCGGCAACAATATCTTCGACGAAACGCCGGATCGTAACCTCATCGGCCAGTCCCGCAACGGCCGCATCGTGGACGGTGCCGGGAACGTCATTGTCGATAGCCCGGGGGTATTTCAGTTCTCTCGCCGTTCGGCGCCGTTCGGATTCAACGGCGCCTATTTCTATGCCGGCATCGACCTGGCCTTCTGATCAGGGCGATTCTGCCTGCCGTTCTTTGTCCACGGTGAGCGCCATTCTGGCAACCTGTCGAACACCCGTCTCAATGTGCTCGTTTAAGCCTTCCTCGAACTCTTTCGCGGCCGTTTCGGGTTCGAACTCGCCGTGCTTCTGCAAAGACTGCACGAGGCTTTTGCCCAGGGCGTCGAAAATGAGGCCATAGGCTACCGCATGCACGAGACCGCCGGCGACCGTCCCGACGCCGGGAAAGGCCTTGAGTCCGTTGCCGGCAACCGCGAGCGAAAGCGGCAAGGCTCGCCCGACCCGGCTCTGGCTCAAGTTGAGAAACTCCTCGATATCGAGGTCGCGCGGCGCGGTGCCGTAAAGCCTGCAGAGCGCCCGCGTCATGGTCGTGCCGACGTACCCCTGGATGATGATGTCGGTGCCGGGACTGATGGCGGCCAGCGCACCGACAACCGCCTTGCGGGTCGAGCTGCGAATGATCTGTTCGGCGCGCTGTTCACGGTAGTGCTTTTCCGCGTCATCCAGTTTTTGCGCGGCCAGGCTGAACACCGCACGGTCGCGGCGCGTATCAAGTTCGCTCGCACCTTCGTCGAGCAGATGATTGATGGCGACGACCAGCACACCGACATCGGCCGAGCGCTCGCGCCGCACGACCTGTTCCGATCCGTCCGGTTTCTTTTCTATGACATCGGCCTGTCCGCCCGCGGACACCGCGACAACCCGGTCGCGCGTCAGTTCACCGCCGAGATCGCTCAAGTGATCGAGCAGACGCTCCATCAGCACCGCCTGTTCCCCGGCATCGTAACGATCGGACTTGTTCATCACGAGCACCAGCGGCTTGTCGAGCGCGACCAGCCATTCGATGGTCTTCTTTTCGGGGCGCGCCAGGTCGCCGTCGCAGACGAACAGAACGAGGTGCGAGCGCAGCGCCTCCTGTTTCGCGACCTCGTCCAGACCGGCCTCGACACCGCCGGTGCCGGGAACATCGGTCAGCAGAATCTTCGTGCCGGCGTCGTTGTGCCAGTGGTAGTGCGTGATATCGAGGGTCGAACCGCCGACTGCGTTGACGACGACATGGGCGTCCGGAATGAGCGCCTTGATCAGCGAACTCTTGCCGGTGCTGATCTCGCCGAAGAAACACAGGTGCACTGACTGCGCCTGCTGACGGGCAGCCAGCTCCTGCAGTTCCGCCTGCGCGGCACGGGTGTCGACACCCTCCGCGTCGGCCGCGCGCAGGCGCGCCTCGATTTCCCCGCGGGTCAGTTTTGCAGGCCTCAGTGCCTGCTTCTCCGCAGGCTTGCGGCGAATCACCAGCCGCCATATCAGCCAGACCGCAGCGACGGAGAGCGCCGCCAGAATCGCCAGATAGCCGTACATGAGGCCCAGCGGCCCGTCGACCAGCCGGTCCCAGACGTTCAAGGCGGATTCGGTGACGAACAACAGTGCCGCGACCGCGATGATGAATACCAGCGCGATCAGGAATGCAATACCAAGGCGAATGAACCGATCGACTTTCATAACGCTTATCTTGCAGTCAGTTGCGCTGCGCTGCCAACCAATAACCGCGCCGCACGTTCCATGTGCTCCTCCCCGGCAATCACGGTTATAGTGGCGGCCACGACACGTGCCCGATCGGGATTGGGGGAGGCAATGATGTTGACAGCGCGGTATCCGACGCTTCGATTGCTGTTGCTTTTGGCACTGCTGATCCTGGCTGACGCAAGTCGGGCGCAACGTTCCGATGTGTATGTGCCGGACGACCTGAAGCCCTGGCAGGGCTGGGTGCTGCAGGGCAAGGAGTATCGCGACTGCCCGTTTTTCTTCGACCGGCAGCCGGACAATCGCGATCATTTCATCTGCGCCTGGCCAGGCCTGCTCGAGCTCACGGTCACGGCGGAGGGCGGCCGCTTCACACAGGCTTGGACGGTCTACGCGGCCGAACAGTGGGTCGCCCTCCCCGGGGACAGCGATCACTGGCCCGAGCAGGTTATCGCGAACGGTCAAAGCATTTCGATTGCGTCGCGGAACGGCACGCCGGCGGTGCGTCTGGCGCCGGGTCGCTACACGATAGCCGGCCGCTTCACCTGGGACGAACGCCCGCGCACCTTGCCTGTGCCGCCGGAGTCCGGCCTGTTTCAAGTGACCGTTGACGGTGTCCGGTCGGCTTTTCCGACACTGGTCAGCAATGCCGTATGGCTGGGCGCACAGGAAGCACCGAAGCAGGAACGGGACGCCATCGAGGTCCAGGTGTACCGCCTCGTGACCGATGACGTGCCGACCCGTTTGACGGCCCGCTTCGTCGTCGAAGTCTCCGGCAGCGTGCGGGAAGAACTGATCGGCCCCGCCCTGCCCGCGGATTTCGTGCCGATTGCGCTGCATAGCGCCTTGCCGGCGCGCCTCGAAGCCGATGGCAACCTGCGCCTGCAGGTACGGCCGGGCACCTGGCCGATCGAACTGCTCGCGCGGAGCGCCGCGGTATTGAACGAGGTGACTCTGCCGGAGCCGGCCAGCAATCTGCCGAGCAGCGAAATCTGGAGTTATCAAAGCAACGATCATTTGCGGGTGACTGTGCCCGAGGGCCTGCCGCCGGCCGATCCGGTCCAGGTTTCGGTGCCGGACGAGTGGCAGGAATTGCCCGCTTTTCATGTTGCGCCCGGTGAGACGCTTTCGATCGTCGAACAGAGCCGCGGGCGGGTCGCGAACGGCAACCCGTTGCGGCTCGAACGCCGGTTGTGGCTGGATTTCGACGGCACCGGTTTCGCCTTCAGCGATACGCTCGGCGGCACGATGCGCGGTGGATGGCGGCTCGACATGGCCTTGCCTTACCGGTTACTGAGCGCGTCCGAGGACCAGGAGAATCTGCTGGTCACCCGCGGACCGGAAGAAGGCCTGACCGGCGTCGAATTGCGCCGTACCGATGTCAACCTGCAGGCACTCGGCCGCAGCGAGACACGCGGCGCCGCGCCGGTCAGCGGCTGGCAGACTCGATTCGATTCCGTCGTCACCGAACTCAACCTGCCGCCGGGCCACAAGCTCGTTGCGGCAGGCGGCGCCGACAGCGCCGCAGGTGCCTGGATGGAGCGCTGGCAACTGCTCGATTTCTTCCTGGTACTGATCGTCACGCTCGCGACCGCACGCCTGTTCGGCCGGCAGGCAGGCGCCGTTGCCTTCCTGGCGCTGGTCCTTTGCTGGCACGAAAACGGCGCGCCGCATTGGCTGTGGCTCAATTTGCTGGCCGCGGTGGCGCTGGTGCGCGTTGCGCCCGTGGGCCGCCTGCGGAGAGCCGCAGTGATCTATCGCGGCCTCGGTTTTGCGGCGGTCGTCATGGTGCTCGTGCCGTTTGTTGCCAATGAGCTGCGCATCGGTATTTACCCGCAGCTCGAAGCGCAACGGAGCGTCGAGCCCATCCAGTACGAGATGCCGGCCGCGGCCCCTGCCGAAGATGCGGCCCGCCTCGAGATGAAGCAAGTAGCACGGCCGTCGCCGATACTGGAAGAAATCACCGTCACCGGCGCGCGCGACTCGATGAACTACGCCCGGTACGCGCCGAATGCCATCGTACAGGCCGGTCCCGGGCGGCCGTCATGGCGCTGGAATACCTATACCTTGCGCTGGAACGGCCCGGTCGACCCGGAGCAGACGCTGAACCTGACGATCATGCCGCGCTGGCTCGTCACTGTAATGCGCTTCTCCCTGGTGCTGCTGCTCGCGGCATTCGCGGCTGTCTTCGCCGTCGAAATCTTCAATCTGCGCTGGCCCAGGCCGCCGCGCACAGGGACTGCCACCCCTGCAACGTTGGTCCCGGGCGTCCTGATCGGAACACTGCTCGCGGGGGCTCAGCTCCTGGCGCCGCCGGCTGCCAAGGCCGATACGCCGCCTCCGGAAATCCTGCAACAACTGGAGCAACGGCTGCTGGAACCGCCGCCCTGTACACCGCGTTGTGCCGAAGTGCCCCAGGCCAGCGTCGTCGTCGGGCGCGATACGATGACGATCGAACTGGTCGTGCACGCGCTTGAGGATGTCGCAGTGCCATTGCCCGGCTCGTTGCAAGGCTGGCGTCCTGAAAGCGTGCAAGTAGACGGTACGGCAATCCCCGAGGTCTATCGCCGCAATTCTGACACGCTGTGGATACGCGCAACCGAGGGCCGGCACCGCATTGCGCTCGAGGGACCGCTGCCGCCGGTTGACGGCCTCGAAGTGCCGTTTCCGGCGACGCCACGGGCGGTGACAGTGCAGGCCGACGGCTGGACCGTCTCCGGTCTCCGGGATCGGCGCTTGTTGGCGGGCGCGCTGCAACTCACACGCGTGCGAGACGAAGGCTCGGAGGTTGCGGCCGCGCGCTGGGAAAGCAGCCGCTTCCCCCAGTTTGCCCGCATCGAACGCACGATCGAGCTCGATCTCGACTGGCGGATTCGCACCCGGGTATTCCGGGTCGCGCCGGAACAGGGTGCGCTGACGCTGAACGTACCGCTGCTCGAGGGCGAATCGGTCCTGTCGCCCGGCATTTCGGTCACCGACGGCAAGGTACTGGTGTCGATGGAACCCTCCGCGCAAGTCGTCGAATGGGAGTCCACGCTCGCACGAACTTCGCCGCTCGTATTGCAGGTGGCCGAAGACGCGCCATGGAAGGAAGTGTGGCGGTTCGGCATCGGCAATATCTGGCACGCGCGTTTCAGCGGCGTGCCGGAAAGCGAACCCCGGGTGGCGCAAGGCGTGCGCTTCGCGGAATTCTACCCGCGCGGCGGCGAAACCCTGACGCTCGATGCCGCCCGTCCCGCAGCAAGCCCGGGGACCACACTCGCGTTCGACAAGGTCAGCGTGATGACGGAGGTCGGCGCACGCTCCCGCAATGTCGACATGGTGCTCGAGTATCGCAGCACGCGCGGCGCGCAGCACATCATCACTCTGCCGCCCGACGCCGAAGTCCTGGCCGTGGACATCGATGGACGGAATGAGCCGCTGCGCGCCCGCGACGGCGAGTTGAACGTGCCGATACTGCCGGGCGTGCACACCCTCCACGTGCGCTGGCAACGCGAAGCGGACCTGGCACTGACGGAGTCAAGCCCGCCGGTGGACCTCGGCGCGGCCGCAGGCAACCTGAGCCTCGGTATCGATCTGCCCACCGATCGCTGGATCCTCGGCACGAGCGGTCCGCGCCTCGGACCCGCCGTGATGTACTGGTCGGAACTTGCAGCCATGATCCTGTTCGCGTTCATTCTCGGCCGGATCGAATTGACGCCGCTCCGCACCCGGCACTGGCTGTTGCTGGGTCTCGGTTTCAGCACGTTTTCGTGGCCGGTGCTGGTACTCGTGGCGACCTGGCTGCTCGGCGCCGGTGCACGCCGGCGTTGGCAAATGGCCGATGCCCGCTGGTGGCAATTCGACCTGATCCAGATCGTGCTCGCGGCGCTCACGGTCGTCGCGCTGCTTGCCATTGTCGCGTCGGTACCCGGAGGACTGCTCGGCACGCCCGATATGCACATCGTCGGCAATGGCTCCTACGGCAACCATCTTCGCTGGTTCGCGGACCAGAGTGACTCCCTGTTGCCCGGAGCGTCGGTACTCTCGCTGCCGCTCTGGATGTAC
>JBOHZD010000341.1:0-3827 GCA_050738315.1 Woeseiaceae bacterium | reverse complement strand
GCCGTCGCGAAAGGCATCACAATTCCGGAGAGCGAGGTGTGACCATGACGCCGCGCGACAGGAGAACACCAATGCGCGGCACCGTCAGCTTTCCGTTCCTCATCAGCCTGGCCATCGTGACGCTCGCTGGCTGCGGCGAAACCGCGACCTTGCCGGTGGAAGCCGGCATGGGGCGCGACCCGGCGCTGCCGGAGCCGAATCCTTCCCTGTTCCCCACAGTGAACATCGCCCCCGCGACCGGCTGGCCGACCGGTGCGATGCCCGAGGCGGCGCCGGGCTTTACCGTGAATGCATACGCTCGAAACCTCGACCACCCGCGCTGGCTGTACGTGCTGCCGAACGGCGATGTGCTCGTCGCCGAAACCAATGCTCCGCCCAGGCCGGAAGATTCCTCCGGTATCCGCGGCTGGTTCACGAAGAAGTTCATGAAGGACGCCGGTGCGGTCGTGCCGAGTGCGAATCGCATTACACTGCTGCGCGACGCCGACGGCGACGGCACGGCGGAAACGCAGACGGTGTTCCTGGAGGGACTGAATTCGCCGTTCGGCATGGCGCTGGTCGATGACGACTTCTACGTCGCCAACACGGATGCCGTCGTGCGATTTCCATACAGCGAGGGAGCCACACAGATCAGCCAGCCCGGTGTCGAAGTTGCCGATTTGCCTGCCGGCGCCATCAACCATCATTGGACCAAAAACGTCATCGCAAACCGCGACGGCTCGCGCCTGTACGCGACGGTCGGCTCGAACAGCAATGTCGCCGAGAACGGCATGGAAAACGAGATCAACCGAGCCGCCATTCTCGAAATCGATCCGTCGACCGGCCGCACCCGGGTTTTCGCGTCCGGACTCCGCAATCCGAATGGACTCGACTGGCAACCCTCAAGCGGTGAGCTCTGGACGACGGTCAATGAACGTGACGAAATCGGCAGCGACCTCGTGCCCGACTACATGACGTCCGTGAAGGACGGCGGCTTCTACGGGTGGCCGTACAGCTATTACGGCCAACACGTCGACACGCGCGTGAAACCTGCAAAGCCCGACCTGGTCGAGCAAGCCATCGTGCCGGATTACGCGCTCGGCCCGCACACGGCATCGCTCGGCCTGGTGTTCTACGAAGGCGATGCGTTTGCGGAACGCTATCGCGGCGGCGCGTTCATCGGGCAACACGGTTCATGGAATCGCGAACCGCACAGTGGTTACAAGGTCATTTTCGTGCCGTTCGAGGGCGGCATGCCTGCAGGGCCGGCCGAGGACGTGCTCACCGGGTTCCTGAATGAGGAAGGCGAAGCACAGGGCCGTCCGGTGGGCGTTGTGGTCGACCGCTCGGGCACCCTCCTGGTTTGCGACGACGTCGGCAATACGGTTTGGCGGGTCACCCGCGAGACTCATCACCAGTGACAGCCACAGTTCGATTTCTCTGGCTTTGACGCCGTCTCGTCATCACTATTTCCGCCAGGTCTTCTCCGGGCGGTCCGCCGGCAGCAGGCGGAATCGTCGCCTGCGGCCGATCCGGAGCGTCCGAAAATGTCGCTCGTCGAGCGTCAGTACGTCGCGCACGGAGTAGCGTTCCGCGAGAACGACAATCGAAGCGTCGGCAATCCCGATGCGAAGGTCGCGATACCGGTCGATGACCTTCTTCGCCAACAAGATGTCCCCCGCGCCAAACGGCTCTATCCGGTAGGCTCCGCGAACCACTTCTTCAAGTAGGGCCGTCTGTGCCGGTGTGCCGACGTGACGCCCGAGGAGGTAATCGAGCTCCGCAAGAACGAATGGCGACAGCAGTAACGGGCCGGCAGCCTCCGTCAGGACGGCGGCGCATGCGGTATGGTGAAGTTGACTCGAGTCGAGCGCCGAGAGCAGACCGCTGGTATCGAGGAGGATCACGCCTCGCCGAAGCCCGCCAGTTCCTCGTCCACGCACTCGGCCAGCCGCGGCTTGCCGCTTTCGAACAGCGGCACACGCGGCGCAGGAGCCGCGGCTTCGGAGACAGCCCGGCGCAGCACTTCACGGATCAGTTCGGCTTCGCTTTGGCCTCTCGCGGCGGCAACTCGTGCCAGTGCCGGCTTCAGGTCGTCCGGGAGATAGACGGTGGTCTTATGCATGCCATACATTGTGCCATACGTTGATCCGCCAAGTCATGCAGAAACGGCTTCGCGGCGCGGCACCTTCGTGGCGTGGCAGGTCGTCGGCCGTCGAACCAGGCGCCATGGCCGTCTCCTCCTCGCCGCCCGTCGTTGGTTGCGAATGGTTCTCATTCAACAAACGCTTCCGCGGAGGGGCGAAGAATCAGCCGACTGGCGGGACAACCGGGTCACCTTCGACGGTGCGGATGGTTGCCGTGGCGCCCCGCCGTGTCCCCTCCGCCGGGTGAACTGCGTCTGTCGTCGTACGGACCCACGGATCTTCGGGTGGAGTTGAGCAATTGAGGTACGTAACGCGGCTCGTGCCAAAGCGTGACTTGCTGCCCTGTTCCTTGTGCAGAGGCAGAATCACACGGGAGGTTGACGAAATGGCAAACATCGCTCGTCGTTCGGCGCTTCAGGTTCATGGCGCAAAGCTCTTGCTGACGCAATGTGCGCTGTTGCTGCTGGCCGCATGCAGCAGTGATGAAGGCGCGGCCGAGACTGCCGCCCCGACGGCGGATATCCCCGATCCCTGCGCACTGGTGACGGGCGCTGATGCGGAGCAGGCATTGGGCGCCCCGATCAGCGAATCGGATCGCCCGAGGGAAGCGAATAACGAATACCTGGCGACCTGTCGCTACGTCGCGCCGCGCGGTGCAGGCGTTGCGGTCATGACGATCATGGTACATGGCCCTGAGTCCGGCCGCGCCGGATTTCGTTCGCTCAGGGAACAACCTTTCGACATTGAGGACGTGGCCGGAGTGGGAGACGAGGCTTTCCGGATCGCCGACACGTTGTATGTACTTCAAGGCGAGGTCTTCTTCTCCATCGGCGGCGATCTGGCGCCCGAGCAGGCGAAGGCGCTGGCGATGAAAGCGATCGGACGTCTCCCCTGACGGGGCAGGGCCGGACTCAGTGCCCTTCGTGTCCCCTGGTGCCCGCCAAATGCGTCTTTCCATGCAAGGACCCCGGATCCGGCGTCGTCCAGCTTGACAGGAGTACCGATCATGAAACTCGTACTGGCTTTACTGGCGCTGCTCGCCGTTCCGGCCGCATCGGCGCTCGACATCGACGACGACCCGCTGCGCCGGGTGCAGCGCGGCGCGGACGCCCATGACCCCCTGCTTGCGGCGCTCGGCGAGGCGACGGTCGCCTGCCTCGGCCGGGTAAGCACCAGGGACTTCCGCGTGAACCGGGATGGCGCGCTCGAGCGCGCTTTCGATACCTGCACGACGCGCGACACCGGGTCGCTGGAGAGAATCGACCAGCTGCTCGGCGTCCAGCATTCGCGGGAAGGACAGGCGGACGGTTTGTCCGCGCATTTTGCGGAGGTGTGGACCCGCGCGGCGCGTGCGTTTCCGCAGCGGCTGATCCAGCAGTGCCCGGACTGGGAGTTGCTGCACGTCATCGACGCCCCGACCCCGGAACGCGTCGCCTTCTTCGCGGCGCAGGAAGGCGCGGCCGGGATCGGCAAGGAGTACCGCTGGTTCAAGGTCTCTTCACCGCAGTGCGGCTCGAATGGCTTTTGCGCCGTGTTGCAGGCGCGCCTGTGCGCGGCCGGATTCACCGACCAGTTTGTCGTCTGGAGCGACCCGTTTTCATCCACCGTGATCATCGACCCCATCTGGTGGCAGACCCACTACGATTACGAGAACCAATCGGACCCGTTCTCCACGGGCGATTACAAACACCGGATGTCCTA
>JBOHZD010000340.1:0-24353 GCA_050738315.1 Woeseiaceae bacterium | reverse complement strand
AGGCAATACCGCGCCGGTCATGATCTCGATGCAGCGTGTATCGTCGTCCAGCGTCGTCACGGCTTCGCCGGCGTGTTGCGTCCCCGCGATCCTGAACGTGCGCATACCACGCGCGTAGGCGTCGAAGGCAAGGGCGATCCCGTCCATGGTGACGCGATCGAACGGGGGCTGATCACGTTCCGCGACCACGGACTGGCGCAGCACGCGTCCGGCGGCGCGGCAGAGCTCGACGGTTTCCGTCGCGAACCCGGGCAATGCCGAGCTGATTGCCTGGCGCGCTTCTGCGACCGTCAGCATGCGTTTCGCTGCCGCAGAATGGCACGATGGCCGATGTCGCTGCGATACCACGCGTCACGCCAGTGCAGCCGCCGCACCGTGGCGTAGGCGGTCTTCTTTGCGGCCGACACCGAATCGCCGAGCCCGACGACGCAGAGAACGCGGCCGCCGCTGGTCACGATGGCATCGCCGACCTGCGCCGTGCCGGCATGGAAAACTTTCGCCGTGCCATGCTGCACCTCGGCCAGGCCGCTGATCGGATCGCCCTTGCGGTAGCGCCCGGGATAGCCGCCGGCGGCCATCACGACGCCCAGGGCCGTCCGCGGATCCCAGTCCACGGCACAGTCGCCGAGACGGCCGTCGAGCGTTGCCATGCACAGCTCGACGAGATCGGAACGGAGGCGCGCCATGATCGGCTGCGTTTCCGGGTCGCCGAAGCGGCAGTTGTATTCGAGCACCTGTGGCGCCCCGTCCGGCGTGACGATCAGGCCGGCGTACAGGAAGCCGAGGTAACGGACCCCGTCGTCCTCGAGGCCGCGGAGCGTCGGGTGTATCACTTCGTCCATGATGCGTTGCTCGAGTTCTGGCGTAACGACCGGCGCGGGCGAATAAGCGCCCATGCCGCCGGTGTTCGGGCCGCTATCGCCGTCGTCCCGCGCTTTGTGATCCTGCGACGTTGCGAGCGGCACGACATGGCGCCCGTCCGTGATGACGATGAAGCTCGTCTCTTCCCCTTCGAGGAACTCCTCTACGACGATTCTCCGACCAGCCTCGCCGTAGGCGCCGTCAAGCATTTCGCGGGCGGCCAGTTCCGCTTCGTCAACGGACATTGCAACGACCACGCCCTTGCCGGCGGCGAGTCCGTCTGCCTTGATGACGATCGGCGCGCCCTGTGCGCGTATGTACGCGAGCGCCGGCTCGAGCTCGGTGAAACTCCTGTGCGCTGCGGTCGGGATGCCATGCCGTTCGAGGAATGACTTGGCGAACGCTTTGGAGCCTTCGAGTTGCGCGGCCGCTGCCGTCGGGCCGAAACAGGCGAGATCGCGTTCGCGAAAACGGTCGGTAATGCCGGCTACCAGGGGCATTTCCGGTCCGACGATGGTCAGGTCGACCCCTTCGGATTCTGCAAGTGCGAGCAGCGCATCGATATCGTCCGTGGCTACGTCGACATTGCGCAACCGTGGTTCGAGCGCCGTGCCTGCGTTGCCGGGCGCGACGAGTACTTCGCTCACTCGTCGCGACTGTGCGCATTTCCATGCCAGTGCATGTTCGCGGCCGCCGCCGCCGACAATCAGAATCTTCATCAAAGCCACCGGATCAGCAATGCGCATCATTACGCATGGCCGCCTCAATGTCGAAAATGGCGCATGCCGGTGAACACCATGGCGAGGCCGTGCTCGTTGGCGGCGGCAATGACCTCGTCGTCTCGTACGGAGCCGCCGGGCTGGATGATGGCGGCGATCCCATGCGTCGCCGCGCTGTCAATACCATCGCGGAACGGGAAAAACGCATCGGACGCCATGACCGATCCTTTGATTTCGAACCCTTCGTCTGCCGCCTTGATCGCCGCAATCCGCGTGCTGTAAACGCGGCTCATCTGCCCGGCGCCGATGCCGATGGTCATGCGGCCCCTGCAGAAAACAATCGCATTGGATTTGACGAACTTGGCGACCTGCCAGGCGAACAGCAGGTCCTGGACCTGTTCCGGATCGGGTGCTGTGGCGGTCACGACCTTGAGATCGTCCGCGGTAGTCGTGCCCGTATCGGCACTTTGCACGAGCAGGCCCCCCGACACTTTTTTCAGGTCAAAGCGGCCGTCGTCGCCGTTCCAGGCGCCTGTCTCCAGCACGCGCACGTTTTTCTTTTCTGCGAGTGGCGCGAGCGCGCCGTCCTCGACCTTCGGCGCAACGATGACTTCGACGAACTGTTGACTGACGATCGCCCGGGCGGTGGCACCGTCCAGGCTGCGGTTGAAGGCAATGATGCCGCCGAATGCCGACGTCGGATCGGTGGAAAAGGCTCTTTGATACGCCTCAATGATCGTGTCGCCGAGTGCCACGCCGCAGGGATTCGCATGTTTGACGATGACACAGGCCGGGCCGGTAAACTGCTTCACGCATTCGAGCGCCGCGTCGCTGTCGGCGATGTTGTTGTACGACAACGTTTTGCCCTGCAGTTGACGCGCTTCTGCGAGCGACCCCTGCATCGCGACCTGGTCGCGGTAGAACGCTGCGCTTTGATGCGGATTCTCGCCATATCGCAGCGTCCCGGCGCGTTTCCCGGCGTACAGAAATCGTTCGCCGAAATCCCGGCGCGGCCCGGCGTCTGAAAACCAGTTTGCAATCGCAGTGTCGTAACTTGCGGTATGCGCGAACGCTTTGCCGGCGAGGCGCCTGCGATAATCGTTATCGAGTTCCTCTGTTTGCAGCAACGACAGAATCTCGTCGTAGTCATCCGGATCGACGACCACGGCGACGCCATCGTGATTCTTCGAGGCCGCGCGAATCATCGCCGGCCCGCCGATATCGATATTTTCGATCGCGTCGACAGGGTTCGCGTCGGTTCGAGCGATCGTTTGTTCGAATGGATAGAGATTGACGGCCAGCAGGTCGATCGGCGCGATCCCGTGTTGTGCCATGACGTCATCGTCGGTGCCGCGGCGACCCAGAAGCCCGCCATGAATGACCGGGTGCAATGTCTTCACGCGGCCGTCCATGATTTCAGGAAAGCCCGTTCTGGCCGCCACCTCGACGGCGGGAATGCCGGCCTTCTGCAACGCGCGAAAGGTCCCACCGGTCGAGAGCAGCTCGACATCGAGCTCTGCGAGCCCGCGGGCAAACGGGATCAGGCCGCGTTTGTCGGAGACGCTCAAGAGGGCCCGGCGGACCTTCAGCACCGGGAATCGCCCGTGGCCGCAGGCCGTCTCGAGAACGACCGCATCCTGCTCGAACCTTCCAGACATGCCCGCGATGCGGGCTGCAAAGACGTGCCGTTTTTTACCGTATCAGGGAATAGCACTTGAGTTTCTTGCGCAGTGTCCCCCGGTTGATACCGAGTATACCGGCTGCCTGACTCTGATTGCCGTGCGTGTAATCCATAACGGCCTTGAATAACGGCCTCTCGACTTCACCCAGCACGAGATCGTAAAGTTCGCCGGGGCGATCGCCGTTCAGGGTCGCAAAATAACGGTCCAGCGCTTCTTCGGCATGCTTCCTCAGCGGCTTCTTGTTCGAGGCCATCAATTCCTTATCTTTTTTTGTTTTTTTCTTGACCACTTTCTGCAGAGTCCCCCCAAACAAATCACATTCGCTAACAAAAGGGATTACGTAAAAAAGTCGCGCAGCCTGAGTGTCGATTTCAAAACTTACGACTGCATCATTACCGGGCCATACGAAACTGCCCGCGGGCTCTGGCCACGCATAACGCCTGAAACCAAAAAGAATCTGATTGGTGCAAACCGGCGGAGCTTCGAGTCAGGTGATTGCGAGCCGCCGGAACGCCGATTGTAGTCCCCATAAAGTCGTTACGGGCGGTCGAGCATCATAGCACGGAGAAAGTTTTTTTCTAGCGCCGAGAGCATTCATTTTTTATCAAAGGTTCAATGCAATTCGTGAACCACAGCTTACGCGATGAACCTCATGCGACTTCTTGGAAAACGTTATATCCCGGTTCGCGATGACGAGAATTGAACCGTCACTCCGGGGACGAAGCGTCAGTCCTTGAATGCTCCGGTGGCACAACGCACCTGGTCGCCGCTGACGCGATAACAAACGTTGAGTTTGAAACCCGTCGCCGCGGGAGACAGCGACGCAATCGTGATGACGGCCGTAAACTTGTTGCCCGGTGTGACAGTGTCATGCGGGTTGCTGTTGTCCGCCAGGTATTCATCCGGCTCCAGCACGCGGCTGCCTATGATTTCCTCCCAGCGATCCGTGACGGAGACGTGCAACAACGGATACGGCAGTGCGTGCTCCGATCGGTTCGCAATGCTTGACGTGATGGCAAGGACCTGGTCGTCTGCGGCGGTGCCGCCGCTGGTGGCCTCGAATTGCCAGCCGCTGATATCCCAGTCCGGGACAAGCGGAGCGCCCAGCAGTCGATACAGGGAGCCGACGGTCTCATTGAAGGCGCCATAAGTGGCAAGCGTCTCGCGATACGCGTGGACGACCTGCGCCGCGAACAGGAGCGCGAGCATGGCGACGCCGGCGACCAGCGCGTACCTCGGTGCAACCAGTCTGCGTCCGGCGGCGCGAATTCGCTCCTTGTTCGTGACCAGGGTGTCTTTGAGCGAGCGGCCGCCTTCGATTGCGATGTCCGCCGGAATATCGATTGCCGGTGGTGCCTGTTCGAGCGCATGGCGCACGAACTCGCCTTCCATGATGATCGTCTCGACCTGGGTCGCTTGCTCCGTCACTTTGCGTGCATCGCGCGATGTGGACCTGAATACGTCCTCTTGTTGAGCCAGCCGCAGCAAATCCCGGTCGATCAACATGTTGATCGTCTTTTCCTCCTCGGT
Source organism: Woeseiaceae bacterium (assembly GCA_050738315.1). Classification (GTDB taxonomy): domain Bacteria; phylum Pseudomonadota; class Gammaproteobacteria; order Steroidobacterales; family Woeseiaceae; genus IDS-8. The sequence continues at coordinate 19,561 of JBOHZD010000340.1, read as the reverse complement.
CTGCGGCGGTACGTAGTGTTCGGGTCGCCCGGGTTCGGTGTCTCCTTGTGCCACTGCGGTCGTGGCCGCGCTGCCGTCGTTGTCCCCGTCGGCGTCTTTGTCGGCGAACGCCGCCGCGGCCTGGGCGATTCTCCCTTCGAACTCGCCGGTCGGTTCGCGATCCGCGATCTCGCCGCCGTCCTCGCCAGGGTCGGCGGCGAGCGTCGGAGCGTCGCCATCCTCCTCTGCAAGTTCCCTAGTCGGCCAGTCGGCAGCGGGGTCGGTGACCAACCCCTGTTCGTTCGAGGTCTCCATCACAGCGTCGTCGACAATCGGCTGATCTCCCGTCAGATCGAAATCGCCGGTGAGATCGATACCCATTTCCAGGGCTTGCAGATCGAATTGCGTGTCGATGTCGGACGGCAGGTCGACCACGTCCTCTGATCCGGCACCGTCGTCACCGGTTTCGTCATTGAGCTCGCGCACATCCGTCTGCTCGAGCTCCGTGTTCATGGACGGTCCGTCGGCATCGCGCGGGCTGCCGACTTCCTCCAGCAGATCGGTCCAGTCGTCGGGCTCGCTCAACGCGAAATCGACCTGGCGTTCGTCGAATTCCGGTGCGCGCGGGTCGAACTGGTCTTCGGCACGGCGCTGCGGCGTGACGGGCGGTGTCGGGACATTGTCATCGTCGAGGGTGGCGGGGAGGGGCGAGTTGTCGTCGTACCGTTCTTCCCGCGTGCTGCCGGCGGATGCCGGGAGATCGAGGAATTCCTGGGTTCCCGGGGCGGCGTCCTCGATATACCAGCGCACCGACTCCGTGTCCTCTCGATCGTCTGCTTCGTCGGAGTGAGGATCTACGGTCCCGCCGGAATCGCTGCTTTCGTCGTCGTACACGCGCCATTCGGCGCCGGTATCCTCGATCCGGATATTGACCGGCCCTGCGAGGTCATCGAGCGTATCGAACAGCGCCTGTTCCTCTTCGTCCCTTGCCGAAGCTTCGGCGTCCGGACCCTCAAACCCATGCGGGGGGTCTTCCGACAGGCTTTCCAGCGCATTGAACGCGCGACCGCAATCGCCGCAGCGAACGTGCCCGGCCGCTTGCTGCAGCATGTGCGCCGTTACGCGAAAAGCAGTCTGACAGCCGGGACACTCAGTGTACATTCCGGTCTCTCTCAGATTCTCGTCCCGGTGAGTCGGACCCACGGAGTCCGCAAGGTCGGCGGCTCGAAATCGATCCATTCGCCATAGGCATTGCGGACTTCGTCAATCTGGTCGTCAAGGATCCCGGACAGCAGAAGGGTGCCGCCGGAGGTCAGTTGCCGGCAGATTGTATGCGCGTGACGTGCCAGCGGTCCTGCCAGAATATTGGCCACGACGATGTCGAACTCCCCGCTCAGGGTTCCTGCATCCAACGTCGTCTCGAGCCTCCTGTCAACCGCATTCCGCCGTGCATTCTCGCGGGTCGCGAGAAGAGCCTGCGGATCGATATCCAGCGCGGTCGCGGCGCGCGCGCCGAGCAGCAACGCGGCGATGGCGAGGATGCCCGAGCCGCACCCGAAATCGAGTACCCGGGCACCGGCCAGATCCAGGCTGTCGAGCCATTCGAGACCGAGCGCCGTCGTCGGGTGCGTGCCGGTACCGAACGCGAGCCCGGGGTCGAGACGCACGACGACTGCGTCGTCGGCGTCTACCGTGAAGCCGCCCGGACACACCCAGAGCCGCCTGCCGAACGGCATCGGCCGGAAATCCCTCAGCCATTCGCGTTCCCATACCCGGTCAGGGAGATTTTCGAGGTGATGCGGTGGCAGGCTGATCAGCTTGAACGATTTTTTGAGATCGGCCTGCAGCGGCTCGAAGTTCGCGTCTGCGGAAAAGAGGCCGGTGATCCTGGTGTTTCGCCAGAGCGGTGTTTCACCCGGCAGGGGCTCGAGCACGGGCGTATCGCTTGCGTCAGTGAACGTTACCGCCAGGGCGCCGTGTTTCACGAACATTTCTTCGACGCGGTCTGCCGGCAGCGTTCCAAGTTCCATGACAAATTGACGCCAAACCATAGGTCATATTTCACAGGCCAAGCCGTTTTTCGAGATAGTGAATGTCGGTGCCGCCCGCCTGAAATGCCGCGTGCTGAAAGATTTCCTGGTGCAAAGGAACATTGGTCTTGATCCCTTCGATGACGATCTCTGTCAGCACGTTTTTCATGCGGGCGATCGCAATAGGACGGTCGCTGCCATGCGCAATGAGTTTGCCGATCATCGAGTCGTAAAAGGGCGGCACCCGGTATCCGCTGTAAATATGGCTGTCCACGCGAACGCCGGGGCCGCCTGGCGCGTGCCACAGTTGGATGAGCCCCGGTGACGGCATGAAGGTCTTCGGATCTTCCGCATTCAAACGGCATTCGATGGCATGCCCCTGGATGCGGATGTCGTCTTGCTTCCATTTGAGTTTTTCGCCGGCAGCGATGCGCAATTGCTCCCTTACAATGTCGACGCCAGTGATCATTTCAGTCACGGGATGCTCGACCTGCAGGCGCGTATTCATCTCGATAAAGTAGAATTCGTCGTCCTGGTACAGAAACTCGAATGTGCCGGCGCTGCGATAACCCATTTCGAGGCACGCCTTGACGCAGCGGTCGCCGATTCGCTGCCGTTGTTCGTCGGAGATGCCGGGCGCGGGCGCTTCTTCAATGACTTTCTGATGCCGGCGTTGCATGGAGCAGTCGCGCTCGCCCAGGTGAATCGCATTGCCGTGCGCATCGGCGAGTACCTGAAACTCGATATGACGCGGCTTCTCGAGGAATTTCTCCATGTAGACCGTGCCATTGCCGAACGCCGCACGCGCCTCCGCCTGGGTCACGGCAATGGCTCCGGCCAGGGAGGCTTCGGAATGCACCACGCGCATGCCCCGCCCACCGCCGCCTCCCGACGCCTTGATGATGATCGGATAGCCGATGTCGCGCGCAAGCCTGAGATTGTCTTCCGCGTTCTCGGACACCGGCCCGTCGGACCCCGGTACGCAGGGTACGCCGGCCGCTTTCATCGACTGAATCGCCGATACCTTGTCTCCCATCATGCGGATGCTCGATGCGGGCGGTCCGACGAAGATGAACCCGCTCGATTCGACGCGATCGACAAAATCGGCGTTTTCGGACAAAAAGCCGTATCCGGGATGAACGGCGACGGCATCCGTGACTTCGGCGGCACTGATGATGGCCGGCATGTTCAGGTAACTTTCGGACGAGGCGGGCGGGCCGATGCAGACCGTTTCGTCGGCCAATAGCACATGTTTCAGGGTGGTGTCCGCGGTCGAATGGACGGCCACCGTCTTGATGCCCATTTCGCGGCAGGCGCGAAGAATGCGCAGCGCAATTTCGCCGCGATTCGCAATAACGACTTTATCCAGCATGGCGGAGACGGCCGGTTATGCTGTATTGCGTTGATCTATGACGAATAACACTTGCCCGTATTCGACCGGTTCGCCGTTTTGCACCCGGATCGATTTGATGATACCGGACACGTCGGCTTCGATCTGGTTCATCATCTTCATGGCTTCAATGATGCACAGGATGTCGCCCTCATTGACCCGGTCCCCGACCTGCATGAAAGGCGGTGAACCAGGCGACGAAGCACTGTAAAAAGTGCCGACCATCGGCGCGGTCACTTCATAACCCTCCTCCTTGGGTTCCGGCGCGGGGCTCGCCGCTGCGGGCGCCCCCGACGGTGCCGGCGTTGCCGCTGTTGCGGCGCTGGGAATCGGCTGTGGCGGCGCATACGCGAAGGGCATCGCCGCGCTTTGGGTGTGCCGGGTGATTCTTACCGATTCCTCGCCCTCGGTAATCTCGATCTCGGCAATGCCGGATTCGTCCAGTAATTCGATGAGCTTTTTGACTTTTCGTATATCCATCAACTTTCCTCGGCGCGCGTAAGCTGCAGGGATGCAGCTTGCAGTGCCAGTTCGTATCCGTATGCGCCAAGGCCGAACAGGCAGCCCGCGGCGATATCGCTGAAGTAGCTGTGGTGCCGGAATTTCTCGCGCGCAAAGATATTGCTCACGTGAATTTCAATGAACGGAATATTGACACCCAGCAGCGCATCGCGAAGCGCAATACTGGTATGCGTAAACGCGCCGGGATTCAGTAATATGAAATCCACCTGTTCGGCCGCCGCCAGCTGCACTCGTTCGACGATCTCGTGCTCGGCATTGCTCTGAAACGCGCGCAGGTCGTGCCCGAGTTTTTTGGCCTGCGCGGTGAGCGTTCGCTCCACGTCCTCGAGCGTGGCGCGCCCATACACCTCCGGCTCACGGCTGCCGAGCAGATTGAGATTAGGCCCGTTGATGAGCAGAAGGCGCGCCATTTTCGTAGATTCGCTGCCAGATAGCCGAAGTTAGCGACAATTCTAACCCTTTTCAGGGCAGATAAGGCAAGCGTCCGCAAGACCGACGCCCGAACCGCGCCCGAAGCGGAAAGCAGCGACGCACTAAAACCGGCCGAGTTCCTCCCGCGCACCGGCAAGATCCAGTTCGCCGTCCTGCAGCCGCCGGACGACGTCCACGATCGTGTCGATGTGTTCCGCGAGGATTTCCCCCATATGCGTTTTCAGGAGCGTGCCGTCGGGCGCAATCACCATCGTGAACGGCAGACCGACGAAGGCGACGCCGGACGCTGTCGCGGCCGCCATGGCGTCGTCCTGTCCGACCAGAATCGGATAGTTGAAGTCCGCCGTCTCGGCATAGGCGATCACGTCCTCGGTGAAATCGACTGCAACGCCGATGACCTGCAGATTGTCCGCGGCGTGATCTGCCTGGGTCCGTTTGAGCAAGGGGATTTCCCGGCGGCAGGGTGCGCACCAGGTGGCCCAGAAATTGACCAGCCGCACTTTGCCGTCCCATTCGGCGAGCGAGTGCGGCTCGCCCTGCAGATCGGGCAGGGTAAAGGCGATCGGTCGCGCCGGGACCGCGGCGCTTTGCATCGTGTCATGCGTAAATCTTTGCTGCAGGAAAAATCCTGCGGCGGCAGCTGCGATGAGGACTGTCGCAACGGCGACTTTATTCATTGGCGACCTTCTGTTTCTCGAACGGTGGTCGAACGACCGCTGACGGCACGACTGACGTGCGCTGCGAATGCCTCGGCCTGCATGTATCCGACCACCTCGAAGCCGTTCCGTTCAAGACCATCGGGTCCGAAAAAAATGAGGGTTGGCGGGCCGAATACGCCGAAGTGTTGCAATAACGCCTGGTCCGCCGCGTCGTTTGCAGTGACGTCTGCCTGCAGCAGTACCGCGCCGGACAATGCCGCCTGAACAGCAGGGTCGGTAAACGTGTATTTCTCCATTTCAATACACGAGACACACCAGTCGGCATAGAAATCGAGCATTGCAGGTTGGCCGTTCGCGGACGCGGCGGACAACGCCCGCTCGAGGTCGGCCACCGTCTTTACGCGCTGGAACACGAGTCCCTGCCGTTCGGTTGCGGCCGGCCCGTCGGCAATTTCGATGCCCGCCAGCGGGCGCACCAGGCTGTGGCCGCCGATCAGGGATCCGAGCATCAGTACCGCACCGTAGATCATGGCGATGAGTCCGAAACCTTTGCCGAGCTTTTGGGCGTTGCCCGGGTCGGTTCCAAGGGTCGTCAGTCCGCCAAGGTACACACCGGCCATAAATATCAGGACGCCCCAAAGCGCGAGCGTGACGGGTCCCGGCAAGATGCGGGACAACATCCAGATGGCGAGCCCCAGCATCAGGAACCCGAACGCACACTTGACAGCGACCATCCAGGGACCGGCTTTCGGCAGCAATTTGCCGGCTGATGCACCCACGATCAGCAACGGCGCGCCCATGCCGAAGCTCAAGGCCAGCAATGCCGTGCCGCCGCGCAGCATGTCTCCGGTCTGGCCGATGACCGTCAGCGTTGCGACCAGCGGCGGCGCGACACAAGCTGTCACGATCAGCGATGACAAGGCGCCCATGACGAATGCGCCGAGTGCGGTGCCGCTTCGCTGCTTGCCGCTTAAACTGGCGAGCCGGGTCTGAATGGACGATGGCATCTGCAGATCGAAGGCGCCGAACATGCCGAGCGCCAGTATCACGAACAGGGCCGCGAACAGCGTCAGGATCCAGGGTTGATTGAAGATTGCTTGCAGTTGCAGGCCGACGGCGGCGGCGGCAACCCCGGCTGCCGTATACACCAGCGCCATCCCTGAGACATACGCAAACGCGAGCGCGAAGCCGCGCGACGGGCTGACCCTGTCCCCGCCGCCCGCAATGATGCCGGAGAGTATCGGCACCATTGGCAGCACGCAGGGCGTGAATGCGAGCAGCAGCCCGGCGCCGAAGAAAGTCACGATCACGGTCCACATGCCGGATGCGGAAATCAGCTGCGCCAGTCTCGCCTGTTCAGAAACGGGGGCGAAGCCGTTGCCGTCCGGAGCGGCCGCCGCGAGCGCCGACACCGCGGTGGCCGCCGGCAGCACGACCTTCAGGGTACGGGTCACCGGCGGATAGCAGATGCCGCCGTCCGCGCAGCCCTGGTAATGCAGGTCGATATCGAGGGTCATGGACTCCGGCGTCGCGCGGGCCAGCGGCAGGCTGGCAAAAACGTCGTCGTGGTAGACCTCCATCTCACCGAAGTACTGGTCTGATTTCATCTCGCCCGCGGGCAATTCGAGCCTGCCGAGTTGCACGCGCTTGGAGTCGGTCGCTACCGAAATCTTGTCTTTATAAAGGTAGTAACCCTGCGCGACCGCGATCGAAACCTCGATGGTGTTACCGTCCAGCGCCGTCAGCACCGGCCGGAACGCTTCATCGACGGGCAAGAAATCTGCGTTGGCACCGCCTTCGGTGCCGGGTAGTGCGCCGAGGTCGAGCTTGGACTCGTTACGGTCGGCAATCAGTTCGATCGCGGCGGTCCAGTTCTGTGGCGGGTAACAAATGCCCGCGTCTGCGCAGCCCTGCAGCTTCATGTCCAGGGCGAGTTCGTCGGGACGCTGGCCGGTTACGGTATAGGGAATGGAGACGTAAAAGCGGTTTCTGTAGACTTCCTGTTCGCCGAAGAACTCGTCCTCGTGGCGCAGTCCCGCCGGCAATTCGACCGCGCCGAACGTGATGCCGGGCGTTGTGGTCGCAAACGACAGCTTGTTCTTGTACAGGTAGTAGCCGTCTTCCAGCGCCCAGTCGACCTCCAATGCGCTGCCGGTATCGACGACGGCATAACGGAACGCGTCCTGCGGCGGCAGGATGTCGTCATCTCCGGCGGCAGCGGTCACCGCCACCAGCAGGAGCACGAGCGCGGCGACCGTCGGTCTGATTCCCAGTACTTTGTTCATAGTGAGTCGTATATCGCGGCCTGCGGGAACAAGAGACCCGGTGGCGGCAGGAATGTTACCGGTTATGTGAACTGCGCGCTCCGGGTCCGGTGAAAAGACTAGCGGCGGCCACCGGCACTGTCATGGAACCAGCCCGCACTTCCCCTTGCGGCTCCCTTGGTCGACGCAGGGGCACCACCCGAGGGGTGTTCCGGTCGCTCGGACCGGGGAACTCGCTGGGTGGAACACCCCCGGGTGGCGCCCCCGCTCCAGCCTCCGCGTGCACCCAGGCACCCCACCCCCGCGCTCCAGCCTGCGCGTGCCGCAAGCCCTTCCCCCTCCGGTTCGACCGCGGTGGGTGAAATGCGTTAATATTCGCGCGGTTGCTCATTCGGCATGCCTCGGTCCGCCACTCTGTGGCGCTGACCGTCCCCAGAAATTCTTAATTCGTTGTCAAACACGGGAATTCCGGGACGGGCCGCGGTGTCTGTATCAAGGTGCGCGGCCGGATCGTCGCTCTCATAAGGATTCATTGATGAAAAAACGCATGGTCATTGCCGTCGCCCTGCTGGTGGTCGTCTTCGGCGGTATTTTTGCCTACAAGGCCGTGGGCAATTATTTCATGAACCAATACTTTGCCAACTTCGAGCAGCCGCCGGCAACGGTGTCGACGACGTCCGCCGAGTTGCAGAGCTGGCAGCCCAGCATCGTTGCTGTCGGCAGGCTGAGTGCGGTCAGGGGCGTGGACATCAGCAACGAACTGGCGGGCACGGTACGCCAGATCGCGTTTGCGTCGGGCGATACGGTCGAGCAGGGGCAGTTGCTCGTGCAACTCGACGATTCCGTCGAGCAGGCACAGTTGCCGGGTCTCAATGCGCAGATGGAACTTGCGAGTATCAATCTTCAACGGACGCGGGAATTGATCGAACGCGAACTCACATCGACCGAAAATCTCGATCAGGCGCAAAGTCAATTGCAACAGACCGAGTCTGCCATCGCAGCGCTCGAGGCGAACATTGCGAAAAAGGCCATTCGTGCGCCGTTTACCGGCACGCTGGGCATTCGACAGGTGGACCTTGGACAGTACCTGCCGGCCGGAACGCCCATCGTCACCTTGCAGTCACTCGGGCGATTGCATGTGGACTTTACGTTGCCTGAAGAGTTCGTGGACGATGTTGCCGCCGGCCAGAACGTACATGTGACCGTCTCGACGTATCCCGAGCAGGTGTTCACGGGCGAAGTGCGTGCCGTATCCGTCAAGGTCGATTCCACTTCGCACAATTTTGCAGTACAGGCATTGATCGACAATCCCGAACGCGTGCTTCGTCCGGGCATGTTTGCCGATGTATCGGTGCTCGCCGGCGCAAAGGAAGATGTCGTCGCAGTGCCGAAGACGGCCATCAGTTACTCGCTGCACGGCGATGCCGTATTTGTCGTGCAGGAGTCTGAAAAAGCGGCCGGCGACCAGCCTGTGCTCGTTGCCAAGCAGAAATTCGTCCGCGTGGGCAGGTCCAATGAGGGCATGGTGTCGGTGCTGGAAGGACTCGAACCGGGTGACGACGTCGTGACCGCCGGCGCGCAGAAGCTGCGTGACGGCATGCCGGTCAACATCAATAACGAGGTGGCGCTGGCGACCGAGATCGTCCAATGAATTTTACCGACCTGTTCGTCAAACGGCCGGTTCTGGCGACGGTCGTCAGCCTGCTGATTCTGCTGCTCGGCTTGCGGGCCTGGCAGGAACTGGAGCTGCGCCAGTTCCCGGAGATCGAGCAGACCGAGATCATCATTACCACATTTTATTCGGGTGCCAACGCAGACCTGATCCAGGGCTTCATCACGGCGCCCATCCAGCGGGCGGTCGCTTCGGTCGAGGGCGTCGACTACATCACGTCCGAGAGCCGCCAGAGTTACAGCACGATCACGGTCAATCTCGAACTCAACTACGACCGCTACCAGGCGTTCACCGAAGTGCAGGCCAAGGTGGCGGAAGTGCGGAACGAGCTGCCGCCATCGGCCGAAGCGCCGGTGATCCAGATGGGGCAGCGCCTGGGTTCCGCCCTGATGTACATCGGTTTCTACAGCGAAGGCGCGATGACCGATGAGCAGATCACCGATTACCTGATCCGGGTGGTGCAGCCGCAGTTGCAGACGCTGGAAGGTGTCGCCAGTGCCGATGTACTCGGCGCCCGTACGTTTGCGATGCGCATCTGGCTGGACCCGGTGAAAATGGCATCGCTCGACGTGACCGCGCTCGATGTATCAGAGGCACTGGAGGACAACAATTTCCTCGCTGCCGTGGGGGAGACAAAAGGAGAGTTCGTATCGGTCAACATCAGCGCCGCAACCGATCTGCACGCGGCGGAGGGATTCGGGGACATTGTCCTCCGCGAGGATGATGGCAGCCTGATCCGGATCAAGGACGTCGCCAGGGTGGAACTCGGTGCCGAGTCCTACGACTCCTCCGTACTGTTCACGGGCCAACGTGCGGTGTACATCGGCATCAGCCCGGTGCCGGGTGCCAATCCGTTGCAAGCCGCCGAGCTGGTGCACCAGCAGATGGAACATGTCATTGCGAACCTGCCCGCGGGACTGGAAGGACAAGTGGTGTACGACGGCACGGAATACATCGAGAGTTCCGTCGATGAAGTGATCGAAACAGTCGTCATGGCGGCGTTGATCGTGATTGCGGTGATTTTCCTGTTCCTCGGTTCGCTGCGCGCAGTGCTCATTCCGGTGGTGACCATCCCGCTGTCATTGATCGGTGCGATGTTCGTCATGCTCGCGTTGGGTTATTCGATCAATATCCTGACTCTGCTCGCCATGGTGCTCGCAATCGGATTGGTCGTCGACGATGCCATCGTGGTGGTCGAGAACATCCATCGGCACATCGAGGAAGGGATGAGCCCGTTCGATGCCGCGCTGAAAGGCGCGCGCGAAATCGCCGGGCCGGTCATCGCGATGTCGCTGACGCTCGCGGCTGTGTATGCGCCGATCGGTTTTCTCGGCGGTCTGACCGGCAACCTGTTTCAGGAATTCGCATTTACCCTGGCCGCCTCGGTGATCATCTCCGGCATCGTCGCGCTGACGCTCTCGCCCATGATGTGTTCGGCCTTCCTGCAGCCCATCGAACAGGAGGGGCGCCTGGCGAAGCGGCTCGATCGGGCATTCGAGAAGCTGAAGGTCTGGTATCAGCGCAAGCTGCATGGCGCGCTCGACACACGCCCCGTGGTGCTGGTGGTGGCCGCCGTCGTGCTCGTGAGCTGTTTTTTCCTGTACACCGGGGCACAGCAGGAACTGGCACCCGTCGAAGACCAGGGTTTCGTGTTCATTTCCGCGACCGGGCCGCAGAACGCGACCCATGAGTACATGCGGCGCTATGCCCTGGAGATCGACAAGGCGCTCAAGAGCTTTCCAGAGCTTGAGGGCTACTTCATGATCAACGGCATGGGCACCGTCAACAACCTCATTGCCGGCATGATTCTGGTTCCGTGGGATCAGCGCGACCGGTCACAGATTGCGATTCAGCCCGAGCTGCAACAGAAACTCGGCGCGATTGCCGGACTGGAAGCAGTCGCGATCAATTTTCCGTCGTTACCGGGCTCATCGGGGCTGCCGATCGAATTCGTGATCAATTCCACGGAGCCATACGCGGATCTCTATGGCTATACCCAGGAGCTGCTGCAGGCGGCGCAGGAGAGTGGTCTCTTTATTTTCGTGGACACCAATCTCACCTTTGATCAGCCGCAGTTGCAGGTCATGGTCAACCGCAACAAAGCCGCCGAACTGGGAATCGACATGTCCGACATCGGTTCGTCCTTGTCGACGTTGCTGGGCGGCGGTTTCGTGAATCGTTTCAACCTGGAAGGGCGGGCCTATGAAGTGATCCCGCAGGTCGAAGACCGCTTCCGCCGCGATGGCAGCCAGCTCAATCAGTACTACATTCGTGCGGCGGACGGGCAGATGGTGCCGCTGTCCACGGTCGTGCAACTGCGTTCCGAAGTGCAGCCCAACCGGCTGACACAGTTTCAGCAGCTGAATTCCGCCAATATCCAGGGCGTGATGGTGCCGGGCGTGACGTTGGGCGACGCGCTGTCGTTTCTGCAGGCGAAAGCGGAAGAAATTCTGCCGCCGGGTTACAGCGTGAATTATGCGGGCGAGTCGCGGCAGTTCATCGAGGAGGGCAGCGCATTGTTGCTGACGTTCGTGTTTGCTCTGATCGTGATTTACCTGGTGCTCGCGGCGCAGTTCGAAAGCTTCCGCGACCCGCTGATCATTCTCATCGCGGTACCGATGTCGATCTGCGGTGCGCTGATCCCACTCACGCTGGGACTCGCCACCGTCAATATATTTACCCAGATCGGACTCGTCACGCTGATCGGGCTCATCTCCAAGCACGGCATCCTGATGGTGGAATTCGCCAACAAGCTGCAGATGGAAAAGGGCATGAACCGGCGCGAAGCGATCGAGCAGGCCGCTGCCATTCGCTTGCGGCCGATCCTCATGACGACTGCCGCGATCGTGCTCGGCGTGGCACCGCTGATCCTGGCGACGGGTGCAGGCGCCGAAAGCCGCTATTCGATCGGCCTGGTGGTGGCCACCGGCATGGCGATCGGCACGGCGTTCACGTTGTTCGTCGTGCCGGCCATCTACACACTGATGGCACGCAGGCACTGGCAGGAAAAAGAGGTCCGTGCCGGCGGGCTGGAACCCTCGCCGATGCAGGCGTAAGGCGTGTCGACGGGGGAGCAGGTTGCCGGGCGCGGACGGTGGGCGTCGCCTGCCGCGATCGCGGCATTCGTGCTGATCGCGGCGCTCTCCGTCAAGTGCAGTGCGCCGCCGCTCCCTGCGGAGAGGAATGCCGGCGCAGCGGATTTTTCCGCCGCGCGCGCCTCCGAGACGCTCGCGCGCATCCTCGCGGACGGCCGTCCGCATCCGACCGGCAGCGCGGAGAATGCCGCAGTCCGCGACCGGATCGTGGATGAGTTCGAACGCCTGGGATACCGGGCCGAAGTTCAGCGTCGCTTCGTGTGCAGTCAACTGTGGTCGGTTTGCGCTTCCATCGACAATGTCGTTGCACACCTGCCCGGCAGCGGCACGGAACCTGGCGTACTGCTCGCCGCGCACTACGATTCCGTGGCGGCCGGCCCGGGTGCCGGCGATGACGGCGCCGGGATCGCCGCAATCCTGGAAGTTGCGCGAGCCCTTAAAGCCGGGCCGACCCTGACTCGAAGCGTCTGGTTCCTCGCAGGCGACGGCGAAGAAGCCGGCTTGCTCGATGCCGAAGCCTTCGTAAAAGAGCCTGAATTTGCCACGATCGGCAGCGTCGTGAATCTCGAGGCTCGCGGCACGCGCGGGCCGAGCCAGTTGTTTGAAACGCAAACAGGCAATTCGGCCATCGTGGCGCTCGCAAGTGCGGCGCTGCCGCATCCGGTCGGCAGTTCGCTCGCCTATGAAATCTACCAGCACATGCCGAACAACACGGACTTCACCGTGTTCCGCCGCGCGGGTCTCGCCGGCGTCAACTTCGCATTTACCGGAGGTCCGGCGCTCTATCACACGCCGCGCGACAACCTGGCTCACCTCGATCCGGGTTCGCTGCAGCATCACGGCGAGAACGCGCTCGCCATGGTACGCGCGCTGGCGAACGTGGATGCCGATCCCGTCGCCGACCACGATCGCGTTTTCTTCGACCTTTTCGGCAACGTGCTCGTGAGCTGGCCCGTGTCCTGGAATGCCGCGTTGCTCGCGCTGGCGGTGGCGGGCTGGTTCCTACTCGCCGTGCGAACGGCGCGGCGGCAACAGTTACGGCCATGGCGGCTCGTTGTGGCCTGCCTGCTGTTGCCCATGCTGGCCGCGGCAGCGGCGATGACTGCCATCGGCCTGCAAGCGGTACTGGACAGTACGGCCCCGGCGGCGGAGCCGTGGACGGCGCAGGGCGGCCTGCTGGTGTTCGCGTTCATGGCGCTCGCGGTTGCCGTGTGCGCAGTGCTCGCGCATCCGTTGCGGCGATGGGCCGGCGGTATTGCACTGGCGCTCGCCGCATTGTTTGTTTTCATGGCACTCGCGTCGGTGACGACGGCCCTGGCCCCCGGCACCGTCTTTCTTGCCTTGCTGCCGCTCCTGAGCGGTGTCGTCGTCGGCCACGCCTGGCCGTCGCGGCCGGTCATCTGGGGCGGGGCGGCAGCGATATTCACGGCGGCCATGTGGTTTCCGTTTGCGTACCAGACCTACGAGGCGCTCGGATTCACGGGATTGCCCGGCGTGACGCTGCTCATGATGGTCGCCTTGCTGCCGCTCATGCCGGCGCTGGCCGGCATCGCGAGGAACGGGCTGGCGGTCACCGGGGTGGCACTCCTGTCTCTTGCCGGGTTGCTCGCAATGTCGCTGTTACGGCCCGCGTTCACGGACGATGTGCCGCGGCCGCTCAATCTATTGTATGCGGGCGATAGTGACGGCGGCCGGTTGTTCGCGGATGCCGTACCGGCCGATGAACGGCCGCCGGAGCTGATGAGTGCGGGTCAATTCGAAACAGAGCCGATCGAAAGCCTGCCCTGGTCCGATCGGCGGCACCTGGCGGGCCGCGCCGGCCCCGCATTGCAGCGGCCCGGCCTGAACGTGCTGCGTGACATGCCGGCCGCGGACGGGCGTCGTCTGCAGCTCATGATGCAAACACGGCGCGATGCGCGTGTGCTGTATCTCGTGTTGCCACAATCCGCAAAGCCGGGCGCGCTCGCCGTGGAGGGGCTTCCAGTCGCGGCGCCGGCTGATTCCGATTCCGACTGGCGCACGATCGAAATCATTGCGCCGCCCGCTGCAGGGGTACGCATCGATGTCGAGCTGCACACGCGCGGGCCCGTCACTCTCTATGCAGTCGATTATTCCGACGGCCTGCCTGCAGCACTGGACGACGTCGTGCGAGCGCGGGATAGCGCCGCGGTGCCCATCGGGAGCGGCGACCGCACGGCCGTCTGGAACGAAGTCCGTCTGCCGGGCTTGTGAAACGCTCACAACTCGAGTTCGAAGGTCTGGCCGACCAGAGCGTTGCCGAAGCTCTCGTGCGGCTGTTCGTCCACCAGGCGGTAGCCTTCGTATTCATAGATGCGCCGCGCAGCGCGGAGTACGCTGTTCGTCCAGAGTGTGACCTTTTCATAGTGTGCCAGGCGCGCAAATCGTGTGCATTCCTGCACCAGGCGTCGTCCGATCCCCAGACCGCGTGCCTCGGGCTCGACCAGCAGCAGCCGCAAACGCGCGACTCCCGGGTGTTCCCGATCCCGAACCAGGAATACGGAGCCCACATTCCGGCCCTCTTTTTCGGCGATCCAGCAGCGCTCCCGCTGCGGTTCGTATTGGAGGATGAACTGCGCGACGATTTCGGCAACGAGTCCCTCAAAGCGTTCGTCCCAACCGTACTCCCGGTTGTACAGCACACCGTGGCGTTGCACGACCCATCCCAGGTCCCCGCTCTGATGCGGCCGCAGGAGATAGGGGACCCGTTGCTCCGTCTGCTCGCCGAGCAATTCTTCGATGACGTGCATCGCCTGAATCAGCCGTTCCTGGTCTCCATCGGACAGCCGGCCGAGCATTCCTTCGATCTCACCCATCGAGGCGGCGTTCAATTCTGCGAAAGCCGCGCGACCGTCTTCCGTCAGTGACAATACCTGCTGTCGCCGATCGCCGGGGGAGGGCTCTCGCTCTAGCAGCCCGCGGCTATTGAGAACGCGGAGGACGCGGCTCAAATAGCCCGCGTCCAGTCCCAGTTCGTCTCCGAGCGCTGTCGCCGTCGTCTGCCCCAGGTGCGCGAGTTCGTAAATGATGCGGGCGTGGGCCAACGTATAGGGCGTCCGCAGAAAACCTTCCTGCAGCAGCCCGAGTTGCCGTGTGTAGAAGCGATTGAAACCGCGAACGGCTTCCGTTCGGGCGTCCGGGCGGGCCATGGCGATACCGTGGAGGTGAGCGCGTGGTTTACTTGCTAAAGTAAACAGGTTAGATGCTAAAGTCAACTAATGCTGTGACCCAGATCGATCAGTTGCCGTCTTGTTGCTCCGATCCGGTCCAGCCCGGTCCGTGCACGACTCTTCCCGGCGTCGCGCCGGTATGTTCCCCGCCACGCAGCACCTGCACGCCGTTGACGAACACGGCGTGGACGCCGGTCGCGTATTGCTGCGGCTGGTCGTAGGTGGCGTGGTCCGCGATCGTCGCCGGATCGAACACGACCAGGTCGGCATAGCAGCCCTCGTGCAGGCAGCCGCGATCTGTCAGTTTCCAGTTCGTTGCCGGCAACCCCGTCAGGCGGTGGATGCCCTGTTCCAGGGACATCAGTTTTTGCTCGCGCACGTAGTGACCGAGAAAACGGGCGACGTTGCCGTAGGCCCGCGGATGCGTGCTGGACTTCAGGAACACACCTTCCGGGGCCGACGCCTCCGCGTCCGAGCCGAGGCTCACCCACGGCTGTTTCAGGCCGAGTTCGACGTTGTCCTCGCTCATCAGGAAATACGCGGCATCGACGCGCGAATCGTCCTCGACGATCAGGTCGAGAATGGTGTCCTCGACCGGCGTGCCGCGTTGGTCCGCGACCGCTGCGAGCGTTTTGCCCGTCAACGGCTTCAATTCCTCGCTTTTGAAACCGATGAGCAACACCCGATCGGCGCCGCCCGCGAGCAGGCGCAGATTCTCCCAGTCGTCGCTCGGCACTTTCATCTCGCCGATGATGCGCGTGCGCGTCGCCGGGTCCTGCAAACGCTCGATCATCGCATCGTGGCCGCCGTCCTGCACCCAGGGCGGCAGCGCCGCAGTCAGGCCGGTTGCGCCCGCGGTGTACGCGTACATGTTGGCACTGATAAGCACGTCCGCGTCGCGCGCGGCCTCGATTTTTGCGATCGCCTCGGCCATCTTCGGCCAGTTCTTCTCGCCCGCGGCCTTGAAATGATAAATCTCGGCCCTTTGCCCGGTCGCGCGGCCGATCGCGAGCGTCTCGTCGATCGCTTCGAGCAGCTGGTTCGCTTCGCTCCGCATGTGGGTGATGTAACCGCCGCCGAATTCCGCCGCGGCTTCCGACAGCGCAATCAATTCATCCGTTTTCGCATAGAATGCCGGTGGGTAGATCAACGACGACCCGACGCCGAGCGCGCCCTCGCGCATCGCTTCGCGCACGAGGTCCTGCATGCGCGCGAGTTGTTCCGCGTCCGGCTGCACATCGCCTTCACCGAGCTCGTGAATGCGGATCGTCGTCGCGCCGACGAACGAGGCCACGTTTGGCGTGATGCCGCGCGCGACCAGGTACTCGAGATATTCGCCGAGCGTGGTCCACTCGATCGGGTAGCGGATATCCCCCTGACGTTTTTCCGCCGTTTCTTTCATCGCCGCATTGAGCGGACCCATGGACCAGCCCTCGCCGAAAATCTCCAGGGTCACGCCCTGTTTCGTGTCGCTGACGGCGCGGCCGTCCGCGATCAGCGATTCCGTCGACCAGCTCAGAACGTTGATGAAGCCGGGAGCGACCGCCATTTCGCGGGCCTCGACGATCCGTTCCGCGTCGGCGTCCGAGCCGGGCGCCAGCAATGCCACGATGCGATCGCCGTTCACGGCAACGTCCAGGGGTTTCGGTGCAGCACCGGTTCCGTCGAATACCAGCCCGTTCCGGATCAGCAAGTCGTAATTCTCGAGTGCCGTTTCCGGTGGCGCAGGCGGCGTACAGCTCGCGATCAGTGCCGCGATTGCGAGTACGAAGTATCGTTGCATGAGCGTCCCCCGTCAGACTGTCAGTGGTCGGCGGTCGGCGTAGCGGGCGGAACCTCCACGTCCTTCAAACCGCGTTCGATCAACAGCGGTTCCACGCTGGGATCGTGGCCGGCAAAGGCGCGGTACATCGCCGCCTGATCTTCGGTATTACCGCGCGACAGCACCATGTCGCGGAAGCGCTGGCCGTTTTCGCGGGTCATCCCGCCGTGCTCGACGAACCAGTAGTAGGCGTCGTGGTCGAGCACTTCGCTCCACAGGTAAGCGTAATAGCCGGCCGCGTACCCGCCCGCGAAAATGTGGGAGAAGTAGGTGCTGTGGTAACGCGGGGGCACGGTTTCCAGATCGACCTGGAAATGCTCGAGCGCCTTGGCTTCGAAGTCTTCGACATTCTGTTGGGGCAAATCGGAAGGCAGCGTGTGCCAGGCCATGTCGACCAGCGCGGCCGCCAGGTATTCGGTCGTGTCGTAACCCTGGTTGAAGGTATCGCTGGCCCTGATCCTGTCGACCAGGGCTTGCGGCATCGGCGCGCCGGTTTTGTGGTGTTTCGCGTAATTCGCGAGCACCGCGGGTTCCAGTGCCCAGTGCTCATTAAACTGCGACGGAAACTCGACGAAGTCGCGTGCGACGCTCGTGCTGGCAAGCGTCGGGTATTTCACATCGGAGAACATGCCGTGCAGCGCATGGCCGAATTCGTGGAACATGGTGGTGACATTGTCGTAGGTCAGGAGCGCCGGCTGGCCCGGGGCCGGCTTGGTGAAATTGCAGACGTTGTAGACCACGGGTTTGCGCTCGAGCAGGCCCGATTGCGGTACGAGGGCGTTCATCCAGGCGCCGCCGGCCTTGTTGTCACGCTTGAAATAATCAGCGTAGAACAACGCCAGCGGACTGCCGTCGACGTCGAACACTTCGAACACGCGGACGTCCGGGTGATAGACGGGCAGGTCGTGGCGTTCCTTGAAAGTCAATCCGTACAGCTGGTTGGCGGCGTAGAAAACGCCGTCGGTGAGCACACGATTCAGTTCGAAGTAAGGTTTGATCTGCGACTCGTCGAGATCGTATTCCGCTTTGCGGACCTTTTCGGCGTAATAGCTCCAGTCGTGGGCTGTGAGTTCGAAGCCGCCTTTTCCCTGGTCGATCACGGCTTGCATCTTGGCCGCTTCCGAACGTGCTTTGGCAGTGGCCGCCGGCACGATGTCGGTCATCAGTTCGGTGGCCGCCTCCGGAGTGCCCGCCATACGTTCGGCCAGCGCATAGTCGGCGTACGTCTCATAGCCGAGCAACCGCGCCTGGTGGGCGCGCAATTCGGCGAGGCGTTTGATGAGGTCGCGAGTATCGTTCGGGCCGCCCTGATCGCTGCGGTGTTCCGATGCGGCGAGCAGCGTTGCCCGCAGCTCGCGGTTGGACAGGGAACTGAGCGCCGGCTGCTGTGTGGTGTTCTGCAACGGCAGCAGCCACTTGCCTTCGAGGTCGCGGGCATCGGCGGCCTCTTTCGCGGCGGCGATGTCGGACTCACTCATGCCTTCGAGTTTTGCAACATCGTCGACCACGACCGCGCCGTCCTTGGTCGCCGCGAGCAGCCGGTTCTGAAACTCGGTGGTGAGCGTGGATTCTTCCTTGTTCAGCGTTTTCAGGGTCTCCTTGTCGGCCGCGGACAGCTCGGCGCCGGCGCGGATGAAGTCGGTATGGATTTTCTCGAGGAGCCGCGTCTGTTCCGCATCCAGACCGAGTTCGGCGCGCTGGTCGTACAGTGTGTCCACGCGCTTGAACAAGGCCTCGTTCAGGTAGATGGCGTCCCGGTGTGCCGCGAGCTTTGGCGCTTCTTCGGTTTGCACCTGTTGCAGGGTGTCATTGGTATTCGCCCGCACCACGGCGGAAAACGTCCGCATGGCGCGGCTCAGCAACTCGCCGCTCACCTCCATTGCTTCAATCGTGTTGGCGAAGTCGGGCGGTTCGGGATTGCTCGCGATCGTTTCGATTTCCGCCAGATGCCGGCGCATGCCCTCTTCGATGGCCGGTTGATAATCGTTGTCGCCGATCTGGTCGAACGGCGGCGCCTGATAGGGCAGGTCGCTGGCGGTCAACAGCGGATTGTCAGTGTCCGGCATGGTGGCGGCGGATTGCGACGGGTCGGTTGTATCGTCGACGGCGTTTGCAGGCGATTTCGAGCAGGCGCCGAGCGCCAGCAGTGAGGCCAGCAGCAGGATTCGAAAGTCGGGCATGCGTGGGTCCTTTCCTGTAGGGGGTCGCGGGACAGCAGAGAGATATCTGTAATCGTTATGTCCCGATCCGGGCGTTCAAGCTTACCGTGTCCCTGCCATGAACCCAAACACGGAGTCATGGGAGGGGGTTCGGCGGACAGTGATCCTGACTCGGGGACACACGGCGGCACCCGGAAGGGCCGGAGCGGAGGCTGGAGCGGGGAGGGCTTTTCAGGATCGTGCGAGACAGGATGTCTCGCCGCACGCCTACAGGGAGGTATTTACGGCGGTCCTGAAAGCCCTCTCCGCTCCAGGCTCCGCGTGCAGCAAAAACCTCGCCGCTTCAGGC
>JBOHZD010000339.1:0-4539 GCA_050738315.1 Woeseiaceae bacterium | reverse complement strand
CTGCGGATACCCGCGAACGCCACCGTGATCGATCTTTCCGGGCAGACGGTGCTGCCGGGCCTGATCGACATGCACGACCACCTGACCGGTGACGCCCGCTTTCACGGCTACGAATCCCTGGCGATTTCACTGCCGAGGGAGACCCTGTACGGGGTGCTGAATGCTCGCAAGACGCTGATGGCGGGGTTCACCTCCGTCCGCAACGTCGGTGCCAGCGGCTACAGCGATGTCGCGCTGCGCGACGCGATCAACGACGGGGAAATCGTCGGACCGAGAATGCGCGCATCAGGACCGGCTCTCGGTATCACCGGCGGCCACTGCGACAACAATCTGCTGCCCTTCGACTATCACTCGACCGGCGAAGGTGTCGCCGACGGTCCGTGGGAGGTGCGCGCCAAGGTTCGCGAGATCATCAAGTACGGCGCAGACGTCATCAAGTTCTGCGCCACCGGCGGCGTCCTGTCGAAGGGCGATAGCGTGGGCGGACAGCAGTACACGCCCGAGGAGATGAAGGCGCTGGTCTCCGAGGCACACCAGCACGGGCGCAAGGTGGCCGCGCATGCGCACGGCGCCGAAGGAATCAAGGCAGCGATCATCGCCGGCGTGGATTCCGTCGAGCACAGCAGCCTGATCGATGCCGAGGGCATCAAGCTCGCCAAGGAACACGGCACCTTTCTCGTCATGGACATCTACAACGACACCTACATCCTCGAGCATGGCGCCGAGGTCGGCATGCTCGAGGAATCGCTGGAAAAGGAACGCCAGATCGGCCAGCTGCAGCGTGACAATTTCAAGAAAGCGTTCGAAGCGGGCGCGCGCATGGCCTTCGGCAGCGACGGCGGCGTCTATCCGCACGGCAACAACGGCAAGCAGTTTGCCTACATGGTCGAGTACGGCATGACGCCGATGGAGGCGATCCAGGCCGCGACGGTCCACGCCGCCGAGCTGATGGGCTGGCCCGACACGGTCGGTGCCATCGCAGCCGGCCACTACGCCGACATCATCGCCGTAGACGGCGATCCACTCGAAGACGTCCGCTTACTCGAAAGCGTAAGCTTCGTAATGAAAGGCGGCACCGTATACAAGGACGTGAACTCAGAGCCTGCCTCGTAGTTTAGTGCCGGGATAGGTTCGTAGTTTTGGCGGTTCGTAGTTACGTGCCGGGACAAACTCGTAGTTTTATAAGTTGCGCCGGTTATATGCAGCGTTCGATAAAAACTACGAGCTTGTCCCGGCACCAATCTACGACAAAAACTACGAGTTTGTCCCGGCACTAACCTACGGGCACTAACCTACGAGGGGTGTCAGTCGCGATCCAGAAAGCGTTCAGTGATGCCTTTGTACGCGTCGATGCGGCGGTCCCTGAAGAAGGGCCAGCCGTGGCGGGAGCGCGCCATTTCGTCCAAGTTCAGGTCGCAGACGCGCACGCATTCGCCTTCTACGGGGGCGCGGCACAGGATGCGGCCGTCGGGCGCCGCCATGAAGCTCTGGCCCCAGAATTCGATGCCGCCGGCGCCGGCCGGATCCGGTTCGAAGCCCGTCCGGTTGACGGCAACGACGAAGCAGCCGTTCGCGATGGCGTGCGAACGCTGCATCGTTTCCCACGCTTCGTGCTGCGCCTTGCCCACGTCCGCTTTCTCTTCCGGATGCCAGCCGATCGCGGTCGGATAAAACAGGATCTCGGCGCCCTGTAACGCCGTCAGGCGCGCCGCTTCCGGATACCACTGATCCCAGCAGATCAGTACGCCGAGCTCCGCCCGGTCTGTCTCGAAGCTTTTGAAACCGAGATCGCCGGGCGTGAAGTAATATTTTTCGTAGTAGCGCGGATCGTCCGGGATGTGCATCTTGCGGTATTTGCCGACGTAGCCGTGCTGCCGGTCGACCACCGCGGTGGTGTTGTGATAAAGGCCCGGCGCCCGCTTTTCGAACAGGCTGACGACAATGGTCACGTCGTGTTTCGCGGCAACCTCGGCAAACGCCTCCGTGCTCGGCCCCGGCACCGGCTCCGCGAGCTCGAAATGCCGGTCGTTCTCGCTCTGGCAGAAATAACGCGAGCGAAACAACTCCGGCAGGCAGATGACCTCCGCACCCTGCGATGCGGCCTCGTCCGTCAGGCGTAACGCCGTTTGCATGTTCTCGTCCGAATTCTCGGTGCACTGCATCTGTACGAGGCCGACCTTGACACTTCGTGATTTCATTGCATTGCATTCCCGCTGTCACCACGGCGAACATTGCAGTAGGTGCCGTCCCGGAAACAGTTCTTGTACCGTTCCAGGATCTCCATACCGCGCTTCGGCCGGATTTCGCCTGCTTCGATTTTCACCTTGATGATACTGTCCATGCGCCGTTGCAGATCGTTGGGGAAGTACTGAACCTGCGCCAGGATTTCCTGCACCTCGATTCCCGAGAGAATCTTCTCGATCCAGAAGTTGCCGTCCTCTTCGACATCACCGTAAACGTGCGCTTCGGTCACGCGGCCGAACAGGTTGTGTGCATCGCCCATGATATCCTGATACGCGCCCATCAGAAAAAATCCGAGATAATACGATTCACCCGACTCCAGGGGATGCAGTTCGAGGAAGTTCCGGTCCGGGTTGGACGAGACGTACTGACTGACCTTGCCGTCCGAATCGCAGGTCAGGTCGACCAGCAGCGCACGGCGGCTCGGTCGGCGATCAAGGTGTTGCAACGGCACGATCGGAAATGCCTGGTCGATCGCCCAGTGATCGAGCATCGACTGGAACACGGAGAAGTTGCAGAGATACTGGTCGACCAGCTTATCTTCCAGTTCGTGAAACTCCGCCGGAACAGGGTCCGGGTCCGCGGCACGCAGAGCGCGCAGGATCGCCGAGCAACTGCTCCAGTACAGGCGCTCGATCAGCGCGTTCTGCTCGAGCGATAGATGCCCGACGCCGAACAGCATCGCCGCTTCGCGGTGTATTTCCACCGTGTCGTGGTAGGCCTCGAGCAACTGACTGACGCTTGCATGTCTCTTCTTCGGCGACTCGAAGCGCTGGAAGATGTCGTACAGATCGCGCGCCAGCCGCGTCGCTTTCGGCGGCAGGACGAAATCGTCGGCGACTCTGTCCTTGCGGAACGCGCCCAGCGTCTCCACCACCAGCACCGAATGGTGCGCGGTAATCGCACGGCCGCTTTCCGAAATCAGAACGGGATGCGGTACCTGTCTGGCATCGCAGACTTCCTTGACCGTGTAAACCACCGCATTCGCGTATTCCTGCAGGCCGTAATTGACGCCGCCTTCTTCGTGGCCGCCGGAATAATTGACGCCCAAACCGCCGCCCACATCGAAATACTCGATCGGCAAGCCGCGATTACGGAGCTCCGCATAAATCTGCGCCATCTCTTTCAGGGCCTGTTTCAGCGTCTGGATATCCGCAATCTGGCTGCCCAGATGAAAGTGCAGCAGCACGAATGACCCGGCGCGATTCGCGGCTTCGAGCCGTTCGACGATTTCGATCAGTTCAGGGAGCGACACGCCGAACTTCGAACGGTAGCCGCCCGAGTCCGCCCACTTGCCCGAGCCCGCTGTGCGCAATCGAATACGCACGCCGAAACGGGTCTCGCAATCCTCCTCTTCCGCGAGCGCCAGCAGTTGCTCGAACTCGGCAAATTTCTCCATCACGGGAATCACGTTCTTGCCGAGCTTCTGCGCCGCGAGGATCAGCGACAGCATGGTGCGATCCTTGACGCCGTTGCAGATCAGCAGCGTTTCGTCCTCGGTCAGGTGCGGCAATGCGGCGACCAGCTCGGCTTTGGAACCGCACTCGAGTCCCACTCCGTACTGCTTCCCGGCATCGAGCACCTCCTCGACCACTTCGTGCATCTGGTTGACCTTGATCGGATACACGCTGCGATAGACGTTGCCGTAGCCGGACTCCTCGCAGGCTGCGGCGAACGCGAGGTTCAGGCGGCGCACGCGGGCGCGCAGAATGTCCTGAAAGCGCAGCAGCAAGGGGAACGCGACATCCCGCCGCCGCAATTCCTCGACGACGTCCATGATATCGATCGTGAGATTGCTGTCCTCGAATGCCTGCACTGCAATATGACCGCGCTCGTTGACCTCGAAAAAGCCCTCGCTCCAGGCGTGCAGGCGGTACAGCTCGTTCGCGTCGTCGACGGACCAGTCGTCGGTCGACGTGCCGCCGGCGGCTTCATTACGGCGATAGGCGTCTTTGTTCATCGCTTGCGGGATACCGGTACGCCGATGTGGGCTACTGCTCGAGGACGCGGGCGAAAATCAGCGGCGCGACGATGGTGGCGTCCGACTCGATGATGTATTTCGGCGTGTCGGCCGATAATTTGCCCCAGGTGATCTTCTCGTTCGGTACCGCGCCTGAATACGATCCGTAACTGGTGGTCGAGTCGCTGATCTGACAGAAGTATCCCCAGCGCGGGATGTCGTCCTTGCGCAAATCCTGTTGCAGCATCGGCACGACGCAGATGGGAAAGTCGCCGGCGATGCCGCCGCCGATCTGGAAAAAACCGATCGACGAGTCGGCCGAAGTCTTTTCGTACCAG
>JBOHZD010000338.1:0-4796 GCA_050738315.1 Woeseiaceae bacterium | reverse complement strand
GCGACTATCCTGTCGCGACGCCCGCGATCGCTTCAATTTCGATCATCGCCTCGGGCGTATAGAGCGCGTTTACCTCGACAATCGTGTCGGCCGGATAAGGTTCGGAGAAATACTTTCGCCGGAGTTCGACCACCTCTTTGAAATGGCCCATGTCCGTGAGAAAAATCGTGACTTTCGCGACGTTCTCGAGGTTCGATCCGCCCGCTTCGAGAGCGCGGCGCAGGTTGGAGAACGCGTGCTCTCCCTGAGACAGAAAGCCGCCTTCGACGATCTTGCCATCATCCCCGTAGCCGGCCTGGCCGGAGATGTAGAGGACGTCTCCCATCCGGATGCCTTGTGACAACAGGAAGGGCTCGTAGATATCGGGAGTGGTGTGAACACGCTTCAACATGACGCTGATCCTTTTCCAGAGTGATCGAATCGACCGGCACTGTACAGGACGCTACGTTCGGGGCAGACGCGAACCGAGAGGCTGATTGGTCGGCGCGATAGATTGTGAGGGAACGATTTGTAACGCGGTGTGCGATCTCGGCGATCGCCGGGTCGGATGCCAGCCGCAGTTCCGAGTATCGCTCATCGCGATGTTGAACGCCAAGGGGACGCGTCGAATATGGCCGGAGCAAGCCCGGCAAAACATCGTGCACATGGTGCGCGAGCCGAACGCGTGGTGAGTTAGGCAGCGATTTTCTATTCCTTGTCAATTGCTCGTGTTGCGAATCGACTACCCACAGGCAAGTTCGAACCACGTTCATCCAACGAGAGGTATCCCCAGATGTCCAGACTCCGCTTCCAAATCTCGATGTCGCTCGACGGCTTTGTTGCCGGGCCCGATCAAAGCGTCGATAACCCGCTCGGCGTCGGCGGCGAGGGCCTGCACGAGTGGGTGGTTCCACTGGCAGCCTGGCGGGCCCCGCACGGTCTCGAGGGCGGGGAGGTGAACGAAAGCACGCAGGTCATGGAGGAATCTCTCGTCAACATCGGCGCCACGATCATGGGACGCAACATGTTCGGCGGCCACCCCGGGCGATGGGACGAGAAGAAGCCATGGAACGGATGGTGGGGCACCAACCCGCCGTTCCATCACCCGGTCTTCGTGCTCACGCATCATGCCCGCGAGCCGCTCGAGCTCGACGGCGGAACGACTTTCACCTTCATTACCGAGGGTATCGAGGCGGCGCTCGAACGTGCTCGGCAAGCTGCCCGCGGCAAGGACGTAGCGCTTGTCGGCGGCGCGAAAGCGGGGCAGCAATTCCTCGCTGTGGGGCTGGTCGACGAGATGGAGATCCATCTCGTGCCCATGCTCCTGGGTGGCGGCGAACGGTTGTTCGACGGTGTCGGCGATAACCTGCATGGCCTCGAACTCGTGCGCACGGTCGCGGCGCCGCGGGTAACGCACCTCAAGTTCGAAAAGCGTTAGGCGCGGAAAACGACAGCGATGCAGTGCCCGCTCTCTCGTCGATTACTTGCTCCTGGATTCGCCGGGGATCTCGGAGCCGCTACCAGCCGCGGAGCCTCGCCCCGGTCGCCGGACGGTTCTCACCTTCCCGCTGTTTCCGCCCCCGCAGAAGAACCGATCGCCGCCATCGGACTCGAGCCCCGACACGCCCACGCCCGGCGGCATCTCCAGCCTCTCCAGGACCTCTCCCGTTCGAGGATCGACTCGCCGCAACTCGCTCTCGTCACCTTCCCAGGTGCCGTGCCAGAGCTCATTGTCGACCCAGGTGACCCCGGTGACGAAGCGGTTGGACTCGATGGTGCGCAGAACCGCCCCTGTTTGGGGATCGACTTGATGGATCTTCCGGTCCCGATACTGCCCCACCCAGAGCGCCCCTTCGGCCCACGCGAGCCCCGAATCACCGCCGCCGCCGGGCGCCGGGATCGTGGCGAGCACACGGCCGGTCTCCGGATCGATCTTCTGGATGCAATCCTCGGCGATCTGGAACAGGTGCTGCCCGTCGAAGGCCGTTCCTGCATGCGCGGCGACATCGATCGAGCGCAGCGTCTTCCCGCTCGCGGGATCGAGGGCGTTCAGCTTGTCTCCGGATGCGAACCAGACTTGCTGACCGTCGTACGTGAGCCCATGCACGTTGTCGACACCCGGAAAGGGTCCATGCTCACTGATAATTTCGGCTGCTGATCGTTTCATGCTTTCATCCTGGTCATTGGGATTCATGTGTCCATCCTAGTCAACAAGTAGCGGAGCGGGGAGTAACAAAGTCGTCGCGAATCCCGGCACGGGCGGCGTCATCCAACGACGAGCTCGCCCGCGACCGAACCACTGTACCTTGCCTGCTGCCGCAAGCGAGTCGAGGGCCCGCTGCACGGTGCGCTGGCTCGTTCCAAGCGCAAGCGCAAGAGCTGAGCTCGACCACGATTCACCGTCGGCGAGGAAAGCGAGCACCGCCGCATGCTTCTCTTCGAAGGGCCGCGCCAGCACGACGACCTCGCGTGCGCGTCGCGGCATCAGCGCAAACCCTCGCTTCGTCGCGCTCACGCCGGCCAGCGTCCGAAGCTCTGTGCGAAGCCGCCCGACTTCGACTCGCAACCGCGCGCGAAGCGATTCATCGGCGAGCTTCAATCTGAATGCGCGCGCGACGAGTTCGTCCCTCGGTACGTCTCCCGGCCATGCTTCGCCCAGCGCGCGCGCGAGCGTGAACAACACCGGGCGCCTTGCGAGCGAGATCACCGTGCCTTCGTCACGCACGACGTGACTGCACGCGTCCACGACCAGCGCGTGCGACGCCAGTAACGCTTCAACTTCCTCCAGCAGCAGGGGTCGCTCCCTGCCACGCGCAATCAGGCGCGCCGCGGGCGTGTTCAGGACGAGGGATGCGCTTTCGACCTCCGCTGTCAGCGCCGGGATACCTGCGACTCGTGCGGCGCGCTCGGCCCGGGCGAGCGCAGCGCGCGCCGCCTTCGTCCTGAGGCGTCGCATCGCGATCCCCGCAACGACCAGCTCGTGGGCGGCCCTCAACGCGGGCGGGAAGGGCGCCGGGTCGAGTTCGGCGAGCGTACGCTTCGCCTCTTCGAGGCGCCCGATCAGGAGGAGGCGCCGTGCCTCGAGGTACAGCGCATGCGCGGCGTTCACCCGGTCGCCGTGCGCTTCGAGTGTCGCCCGCGCTGCGGCTAGCCTCTTCGCAGGCCAGCCCAGGTCGCGCGAGGCGAGCGCGATCTCGGCCTCGGCGACGACGCACCTCGCGCGGGCCACGGCCTCTTTCGGACCGAAGGCGCGCGCCGCACTTCGCAGGAGCGCCTTCGCTCGAACGAGATCGCCGAGCTGCGCCATCGCGATGCCTCGCAGTGCAAGCGCAGGCGCATCGTCGCGCAACGCGACCCGGTTCAGTGCGCCGAGCGGATCACCGGCCGCGAGCGCGCGCGCGGCGGCCGTGATCAGCGAGTCCATCTGAATCGCGCCACACTTGTCACTCCCACTGTTCGATGGACCGATCCTAATCTATGTCACGACCACCAACCCAGCACGTCGTATCGAGAAAGTTACGAACGACGCACGATACCGAAGGAGAGAAGAGCGTGGAGAGAGCTATGAAAATCAGATGGGTCACCGCACTGGTTGCAATCGGCCTCGTTGGCCTGGCCGCAGCGCCGCGAGGCCAGGCGACTGAGACGACGATCGAGCCGATGCCGGCCGAGCTCGAAACTCAGTTCGCACTCAGCGCAGCGCCTCCGCAACTGCGCGACCGGGCAACCGTTTATCTCCTCGATCCCAAGAAGGGATATCACCGTTCCCGGCAGGGAACGAGCGGTGTGACTTGCGTAGTCGAGCGCACTGCCTGGGAACTGGCCGACTTTCGCAACGACATCTACATTCCGCTCTGCTACGACGCCGTGGGCACGACGACGTACCTGAAAGTCATAATGGACGCGGCCGCACTTCGCGCGCGGGGAATGAGCCCTGCTGCCTTGCGAGCCGAGATCGAAAAACGTTACCGGGACGAGACCTACAAGGTTCCGGAAAAGGCCGGCTTGTCCTATATGGTCGCGCCGGTCATGCGCACCGTAGGGCCTCCGGACATGGAAGTTCACACCATGGCCATGCCGCACCTGATGTTCTACGCGCCGTACATCACCAACGAGGACATTGGGGCGGTTCCGGATCTCAGTGTTCACTCCAGTCTTCTTTATCCGTTCATCGACAAACAGGGGAACGCCGAGCAGAGCTACGTGATCCAACTCATCGGAGAGGCCGAGAAGGCCAGGATCCTGGCCGACGAGAAGGCGCTGCTCGATGAGCTCTGCGCTTGGCGCTACGTCCTTTGCCTTGCGGACGAAAATCACTGAGTTAACGCCTTTCGCGAGACAATTTTAAGGAGAGAGAGCGATGACGAAGCACATGACGGGAACACGTGAAGACTGGCTGGCAGCGCGGCTCGAGCTGCTCGAGGCGGAGAAGGAGCTCACGCGGCAGAGCGACGAGGTGGCGCGGCGGCGGGAGGGGCTGCCTTGGGTTCGGATCGACAAGGAGTATCGATTCGAGACCGACGAGGGGAGCGCCTCGCTGGCGGACCTCTTCGAAGGCCGCTCGCAGCTCCTCGTCTACCACTTCATGTTCGGACCCGACTACACGGCGGGATGTCCGGCCTGCTCGGCAATCGCGGACGGGTTCGACGGCTTCGTCGTCCACCTGGCCAACCACGACGTCACGCTCGCGGCGGTTTCGCGCGCGCCGCTCGCCAAGCTGCGGGAGTACAAGCGGCGGATGGGGTGGACGTTCCCCTGGGCATCCTCGTTCGACAGCGACTTCAACTTCGACTACAGCGTCGGCTTCACCGAGGAGC
>JBOHZD010000337.1:0-9336 GCA_050738315.1 Woeseiaceae bacterium | reverse complement strand
AGGTTGACGTCGTCAGAGATCGCTGCGGATCAGCCACAGCTCATTTTGCGGACCGGTCAGGTAGGTCAGCGCTCCCGTGCCGTCCAGCCACGCGTCTTCCTCGCGCTGTATCGGCACTTTCTGGCCGTCCCACTCCGGGATCGACGCCAGGACGCGGAACTCGATCGACCAGAACTCCCGCTTGCCGACCGGCTTCACGGCAAAGACACCGTAGCGCTCGGGCCAGTCGAAGACGGTGCGTGCACCCACGTCATGGACCCAGTTGCCTTGCGTATGCCCGTAGACGAGCGCGTCGATGCCTTCCTCGCGCGCGCGGGACTCAACAGCTTTTTTGACTTCCACTCCGGGCTGGCCGGGCACGAGTTCCTCGACGTAGATTTCGGCGGCGCGTACGGATTGCAGAAACGCTTGCTGCAATCCGGCCGGCGGTGCGGTTTCGTCAGGGTGCAGCACATAAGCGACATGTTGCTGGTCGGTCACGAGCCCCATGAGCCGCACGCCGAAATCGACATGAATGAGGTCGCCCGAGACGATCACCGGGTTCGCGCCGTCACCGATCCCTTGTTCTATACCACGCCGGTAAATCGTGAGTGACGGGGGGAAGTTGAAATCCAGGTGCTGCGATTTCCATTCATCGACGATCCAGCCCCACACCTCCATCAATCGTGTCTCACCCGGCGTGATCACTTCGTTGGAGAATGCGCGTCGGAGGATGTTCCAGGTGCGCTGGCTGGCCGCGGTCTCGATCTCGAGTTCGGCGGGTGTGTGCGTGCCGACGTAATCGAACACCAGGGATTCCGACGACACGAGGCGTGACGACAGCTCGTTACCGATGGCTTCGGTCAGATAGTCGAGCAGTTCGGCCGACAGGCCGTCGGCCATTGCGACGGTTTTCGAACTGTTAATGGCGATGTGTTCCGGTCTCCATTTGCGGACGTAGTCGCTCAGGTGAGGAGCCAGTCCTTCCTCGCCATAGCTCACGATCAACGGAAAGAACGCGCGCATATGATCGCTTTGATGCGTGCCGAAGATGATGCGTTCGAGCGGCGCGTCACCGCCGGGATCGCGGAATATGTAAGCGTTGCGATGACCGTACCAGCCGGAGATGCCGAGGCCGCCGAACAGCTCGAGGATCGGATCCGGATTGAACTCGCGGCTCAGGATGATCCACATGTCGATGCCCTGCCGGCGCATGGCGGTGCGGAGATAGCGGTCCATTTTTTCCTTTTTGACCGCCCACTCGTGCAGTTCACGCTCGAGAGATGAGCCTTGCTGCGTGCTGAACGAATTTGCCGGCCGCTCGTCTGCCGCGGGCACTTGGGCGGCGGCGGGCGCAGGAGCGAACCGTGCGGCCGCGAGGACGGCTGCCACGGCCAGGGACAAGACCGCGTGGGCGGCGATGCCTGTTGCCGGCATATTCAAAGCTGGAGCTCCGTTCGACTGACCCGTCATTTTCGCATTCCTATATAGTATACGATATATTACGCGGCATACCGGCCGGCATGGCGCTTCGGATGTGAGCCGTTACTGGATCACGGATTCCGGCCTGCGGCAACCGGACCAAAGAGTGCCACGTGCACGCCGCTTCGTCACCGTGCGCGTCAGCCGATTTACGTCGTGTGAAAGGGAGGATCAGAGTCATGTATTCACGCAGAAAGTTTATCGCAACGTCCGGGGCGGCAGTCGCAGGGGTGGGTTCGCTTGCGGGCTGTGGTGCTCCGGAGGAGCCGTCCACCGCGCGCGGGTCGAACGAGCCGGCGGCATCGAAGCCGTCAACGGGCGGCGAGTCCGCCGCGCTTTTCCTTGCAACGGACGATCTCGCACCTGCAAGCTTCGATCGCCTGAGTCTCGACTGGAGCCGTGCACGGACGGAGGTGCTCAAGGACCATCTGCGCGCCGGCGGCCTCGACGGCATACTGCTGACGGATCGCTGGAATGTCATCTATTTCACCGGCCTTTGGCACACCACCACCGAACGCCTGATCAACGCATTCATCTCGACCGATCGAGATCATCCTGTCTGGTTCTACCCGGCGCTCGACCGCGACCTCGTTCGCTCGTGGTGGTACGACGAGGAAGACGGCGAGATGTATTTCGACTGGCACCACGCGGCTGGAGGGTTTCCGCACCTCGGCAAAGTCGTGCAGGGACCGAAGGTCGATCTGTTCCGCTGGGCGCTGGAAGGGCTTCGCAAACGCGGCTTCGGCGGCAAGAACCTCGCGGTCGACCAGGAACTGAGGCCCTCTGCGCAGAGCACCGTCCTCGACGTGCTGAAATCGCCGATGTCGGACGAAGGGCCGTTCTGCATGGGATTGCGCATGCGGAAGACGCCGGAGGAACTGGCGCTGACGCGCCGCGCCTATACTTATTTCGACCGCATCCACGCTTTCGCCCGCGACTTTCTGCTTGAACACGGTACCGACCTCACGGATTTCGAGATCGCAAACGCTGCCGAAAAGTACGGCACCGATCTGGTCATGGCCGACATCAAGCGTGACGGCGCACCGCACACCGCCGTCGGTATCAGTGTCGGCATCGGGTGCCGCACGGGACTGGGCACCGGTTATCCACACCCCAACCAGTTTCACCACAACCGGGTCAAGAAAGGCGACGCCTTGCAGATTGCCGGCGGCGTGCGGATCGGCGGCTGTGGCGGCGAACTGTACCGTCCGTTCATGCTCGGACCACGGACGGATCACATGAAGAAAGTGTGGACCGTCACGCGCGATGCCTGTCTCATGCAGAAGGAAGCGTCGCGCGCCGGCGTGACCTGTTCGGAGGTCGCGTACCGGATTCACAAGTTTCAGGTCGAGCAGGGCATGCAGAAGTACATTTATCACCGTCCGGCGCACGGCGAGGGCATGGAAGGACATCAGCCGCCTTACCTTGCGCTTGGCGATGAGACCGTGCTCGACCCCGGCATGTGCTTTTCGGTCGAGCCGGGACTGTTCGACCCGGAAACCCGTTCAGGCGCGAACTTTTCGGACATGTTCGTCGTCGAGCCGGAAGGCCCGTCGCGTCAGATGTCGCGGCTGCCGTGGAGCGAGGAATACTGCTGGATCGACGTGTGAGTCCGGCCTGAGCCGCAAGCGCGGGTTCGTCTCAGGAGCGCCGTTTCACTGCGAATTCGGCGATCGCGATGAGTGCCTGCCGGTGTTCGGATGCCGGAATCACGGCAAGGGAATCAATGGCGAGATCCGCTGCTTCCTGCGCGCGGGCGGCCGTGTATTGCAATGCGCCGGTCGCCTCGATGACGCCCTGGATTTCCGCGAGCCGTTCCAGGCCGTCTGCTTCGATGGCGCTGCGAATCATTTTCCGGTCACTGGCACTGGCGTTTTCCATCGCATAAATCAGCGGCAGCGTCATTTTGCCTTCGGCAAGGTCGTCGCCGAGGTTCTTGCCGAGTTCGTCGGGGGATGCGCCGTAGTCGAGTGCGTCGTCAACCAACTGGAATGCCGTACCGAGATTCCTGCCATAACAGATCATCGCCGCTTCGTCCTCGGGATGGCGGTCAGCCAGCACCGCCGCAATCTGCGCGCCAGCCTCGAACAGGCGGGCGGTCTTGCGGTAGATCACCTGGCGGTAACTGTTTTCTGAGATCTCCGGATCGTGCACGTTCATGAGTTGCATGACTTCGCCCGCGGCGATCGTGTTGGTCGCGTCCGCCAGGATCCGCATGACGCGCATACGGCCGACATCGACCATCATCTGAAAGGCACGCGAGTACAGAAAGTCGCCGACGAGCACGCTGGCCTGGTTGCCGAACACCGTATTTGCCGTATCGCGGCCGCGCCTCCGTGCCGAGGAATCCACCACGTCATCGTGTAACAGGGTCGCGGTATGAATGAACTCGATGATGGCAGCGGCGTGAATGTGACGGCGGCCGGCGTAGCCCAGCGCACGGGCCGCGAGCAGGACGATCAGGGGGCGCAGGCGTTTGCCGCCGCCGGTCACGATGTACTCCGATACCTGCGACACCAACGCGACATCGCTCTGCAGGCTTTCACGAATCAGGTCGTCAACCGCGCGGAGGTCGGCGCCCGCGAGCCGCGCGACAACGTTGAAGGCCAGAGAAACAGGTGTTCTTTCGGCGACTTGCATGAGACGAAGATAATGCCTGAAACGTCATCTATTGGCGACACGGGCGGCAGCCTATGGGTCCGGAGTACGCGCGCCAAGCTATTGAAATGAACTGACATTTGGCGCGCTTTTACGTTGACCCGGGCGCGCTGAATCTATAAAATCCCCGCTCTTTTGTGGCGGTATGCTCCTGAAGCGTCGCTAGTCTCGCCCGGTCAGCGCCCCCATAATCTCTTTATTCTCAGCAAGTTGCAGCATAAAGCGCAACTTGACTTTTTGGAGCAGACAACGATGTACGCGGTTTTTCGCGCCGGCGGTAAGCAATATCGCGCGACCACAGGTGAGCGCCTCAAGCTGGAGAAGTTCGAGGGCGCCGAAGGGGACACGGTCGAATTCGATGAAGTGTTGCTGGTCGGCGAGGGCAGCGACATCGAGGTCGGCACGCCGCTCTTGTCCGGTACGAGCGTCAGCGCAAAGGTGCTGCGCCAGGGCCGGACCGGCAAGGTCAGTGTCACCAAGTTCCGGCGCCGCCAGAATTACCTGCGGCAGCACACGCACCGGCAATGGTTTACGGAAGTCGAAATTACCGCCATCGGCGGGAAAACCGCCAGCCGGAAGCCGACTGAAGCCGCCGACGCGGGTGCCGCGGAGAGCGCTCTGGCCACGCAGGAAACGGCAGCAAAAAAACCGGCAAGCAAGAAGGTGACCGCGAAGAAAGCGACGGCCAGGTCCTCCGGCAAGAAGACGACGAGCAAAAAGACGAGTTCGAAGAAGACCACCAAAAAGAAAACGACCCGGAAGGATGCCTGACGCCTCCATTGTTGACGGAGCAAATCCGCATACATGCCGTCCGAACATCAGGGCTCGGACGAAACCAGAGACAGGTACAATACAGTGGCACACAAGAAAGCAGGCGGCAGCAGCAAGAACGGCCGCGATTCCGAATCCAAACGACTGGGCGTCAAGATTTTCGGCGGTGAAGCGGTTGTCGCGGGTAACATCATCGTGCGGCAGCGCGGCACGCGTTTTCATCCGGGAGTCAACGTCGGCATCGGCCGCGACCACACCCTGTTCGCCAAGCGTGACGGCCGCGTCAAATTCGAGAAAAAGGGCCCGAAGAGCCGCCAGTTCGTGAGCATCGACGCCGGCTGAGCGGCGTCGCTCCGCCAGGCGCAGACGGCCGCCACGGTCGGGCGACCGCAGGCTGCCAGTAGCCCCGACGTCTTCCCCCGACCCTCCATGAAATTCGTCGACGAAGCCACCATTAAAGTGCAGGCCGGCAACGGCGGCCCGGGCTGTTTGAGCTTCCGTCGTGAAAAATACATTGAACGGGGCGGTCCTGACGGTGGCGACGGCGGTGACGGCGGCAGCGTGTTCCTGGTGGCGCAAGCCGGCCTCAACACACTCGCGGATTTCCGGGTTGCAAGAAAATTTCGCGCGGAAAGCGGTCAGCCTGGCGCCGGGCGCAACAAGACCGGCAGATCCGGCGCGGACCTCGATATCGCCATCCCGTGCGGCACGGTGGTGCACGACATCGACACGGGAGAACTGATTGGAGATCTGGCTGCGGCCGGTCAGCGACTGAAAGTAGCCGCGCCGGGCCGGGGCGGATACGGCAACACCCGCTTCAAAAGCAGCATCAACCGTGCCCCGCGAAAGACGACACCGGGCACCCCGGGCGAAGCCCGCCACCTGAAACTCGAACTCAAACTGCTCGCGGACGTGGGGCTCGTGGGACTGCCGAACGCCGGCAAATCCACTTTACTTCGCGCGCTGTCCGCGGCGCGGCCGAAGGTCGCGGCCTATCCGTTCACGACATTGCACCCGCATCTGGGCGTGGTTACCGTTGGAGCGCAGCAAAGCTTTGTTCTGGCGGATATCCCCGGGTTGATCGAAGGCGCGGCAGAGGGCGCCGGCCTCGGCATGCAATTCCTGAGGCACTTGCAGCGGACGACGCTGCTGTTGCACGTCGTGGATATTGCACCGGCGAATGCGGAGGATCATCCCGCCGGTCAGGTGCGCGCGATCCTCGCGGAACTGAGCAAGTTTTCAGCGGATCTCGCGTCAAAACCGCGCTGGCTGGTCTTGAACAAAGTCGATCTGCTGACGAACGAAGACTTGGCGGACGTACGCGACTCGCTGATCTCGACACTGGGCTGGGACGGGCCCGTATACGAGGTCAGTGCCGCGACAGGGCGTGGATGCGGGGCGCTGGCGAAAGCGGTCGTGCGGGAACTCGCGAAAATGGCTGATCGTGAACTCAGGCTGCCAGCGCCTTGACCATCTTGTTCAGGCGGCTTTTGTGGCGAGCGGCCTTGTTCTTGCTGATGATGCCCTTGTTCGTCATGCTGTCGATCACCGGCACCGCAGCGGTGTAAGCGGCACTCGCGGCAGCCTTGTCGCCTTTTTCCACCGCCTTGAGGACATTCTTTATAAGTGTGCGCATTTTCGAGCGCATGCCC
Organism: Woeseiaceae bacterium; assembly: GCA_050738315.1. GTDB lineage: Bacteria > Pseudomonadota > Gammaproteobacteria > Steroidobacterales > Woeseiaceae > IDS-8. The sequence goes on along the minus strand of JBOHZD010000337.1, from coordinate 2,794 downwards.
ATGTTGTGAAGCCGCATCTTTTCGGATTGCCGCGCGCGTTTTCTGGCTGATTTGATATTTGCCACTGCTATGTTCCGTGTTTCGGGAATGCGAGTCCGGCAAGCATGCAAGCACATCCGGACCCGAAGAGCCGCGTATTATTGTTGGCCGGTGCGCCGTTGTCAACGTTCCGCAGGCCTTCCGCAGGGGAGGCCTCCCGCTCGGCCTAAATGCCTGATTTTCGGCTGCATTTCAGGCTAAACTAGCGCGTCATCCAGCGCGCATTGCACCTACCGATGTCCAAGTCCCACATCCCCGACGGCAAGTTGCAGACGACTGCCGGGTCACCGGTCCGCAAGCTGTCCACACGAGGCCTGCTGCGTTCGACCTCCGTGGTGAGCGGCATGACGCTGCTGTCGCGAATCCTGGGACTGGTTCGTGACGTGGTTTTTGCCCGCTATTTCGGCGCGACCATCGTGATGGATGCGTTCATCGTCGCCAACCGCATCCCCAACATGTTGCGGCGCTTCTTTGCCGAAGGCGCGTTCTCGCAGGGCTTCGTACCGGTCATGGCCCGGTACCGCGAGCAGCGCGACCACGAGGACGCGCGCCAGCTGGTCGATTCAGTGGCCGGCACCTTCGGGTTGATCCTGTTCCTGGTGACGCTGGCGGGTGTCATCGCGGCGCCCGTCCTGGTCGTGATCGTCGCGCCCGGTTTCGTCGGTGACGACGGCCGCTTCGACATGGCGACCGCCATGCTGCGCTTCACGTTCCCCTACCTTTTCTTCGTATCGTTGACGGCGTTCGCCGGCGGCATCCTCAACACCTGGGGCAAATTCGGTGCGCCGGCCTTCACGCCTGTCATTCTGAACGTGGTGCTGATCGCGAGCGCCATGTGGCTGTCGCCGAGGCTCGCGGATCCCGGCATGGCGCTGGCTTACGGCGTCTTTGTCGCCGGGCTGGTGCAACTCCTTTTCCAGATTCCGTTCCTGGCGAAGATTCACGCCATTCCGCGTCCCCGCTGGCGTCCCGGACACGAAGGGGTACGCCGTATCGGCACACTCATGCTGCCGGCGATCTTTGGTTCGTCTGTGGCGCAGGTCAACGTCCTCTTGGGCGGCATCATTGCCTCGATGCTGGGCGTGGGAAAAATCAGCCTGCTTTACTATTCCGATCGCCTGATGGAATTCCCGCTCGGCCTGTTCGGCATCGCGTTGGCAACGGTTACGTTACCGTATCTCTCGCGCCAGCACGCCAATGCGTCGATGACGGAATTTTCGCGCACCGTCGTCTGGTCCATGAAACTCGTGTTCCTGATCGCGGCCCCGGCAGCCGTCGGTCTGGTCGTTATGGCCGAACCGCTGGTCGCGACCCTCTTTTACGGTGGAGAGTTCTCGAGCTTCGACGTGCAGATGACTGCCCTCAGTCTGCAGGCATTCGCGATCGGCCTCGTCGGTTTTTCGTTTGTAAAAATACTTGCGCCGGCCTATTTCGCAAGAGAGGACACCCGAACTCCCGTCAAGGTCGGCTTGATCGCGTTGGGCGTCAATTTTTTGCTGAGCGTCGTACTCGCCTGGGTGCTGACGAAAGCGGCCTATGCGGGGACTCATGCAGGGCTCGCGCTTGCGACCTCCGTCGCCGCGGTCGTCAATGCCTGGCTGCTCTATCGTGGACTGCTGCGCGAACAAATCGTCGCCGGGTCGCCGGGCTGGTTGTCGTTCCTCGTACGTGTAGTTCTGGCCAACGCCGCCATGGCGATCTGCCTGCTGCTGCTGGCGCGTCCGCTCGCCTGGTGGCTGGAAATGGGCCTCGGCGGCCGTTCCCTGTGGCTGGCGCTCAATGTCGTAACAGGTGTCGTCGTGTACTTCGGTGTGCTGTGGGTGCTCGGTATCCGGCTGGCGGCATTCCGGCTGCGGAGCGATTAAACTTTGCGGGTCCTGTCCATAACGACGCAAACAAGGGTGTGCAAGTGCAATGACGCGCTTTAAGAGGACCCCGTGCATCTGATTCGAACGGCCCGTGGTTTTCCCTACGAGCGCGTGGCTGACGGCAGCGTTGCGACCATCGGCTCGTATGACGGCCTGCACCTCGGGCATGAAGAACTGCTGGAAGTCGTGCTCGAACTCGCACAGGCGCATGGACTGCCTGCGATCGTCATGAGTTTCGAGCCGACGCCGAAGGAGTTCTTTTCGGCGACCAGCCCGCCGGCCAGGCTCATGCGGTTTCGCGAAAAATTCGAGGCGCTGGCGGCGCGGGGAATCGACCTGTTTTTCTGTCCGCGTTTCGATCAGCGGATGCGCAGTATCCCTGCCGATGCGTTCATTCGGCAGCTACTGATACACGCGATGAACGTCCGTCATCTCGTCATCGGGGATGACTTCCGCTTCGCTGAGCGCAGGCAGGGCACGGTGGAGCACTTGTGGCGTGCAGGTGAGGCGCTGAACTTTGCCGTCCATCAGGTACCGAGCGTCATTGTGGACGGTGAGCGCGTCAGCAGTACGGCCATTCGCCAGGCTCTCTGGAACGGAGAACTGGCGCATGCCCGAAAACTGCTCGGCAGGCACTACAGTATGTCGGGCAAGGTGATCCGCGGCGACAGTCTCGGCCATGAGCTCGGATTTCCGACCGCTAACGTCAACTTGCGGCGGCGCCAGAGTCCGGTCATGGGCATATTTGCCGCGCGCGTCCGTGGTCTCGGCCGGCGTCCCCTGGACGCCGTAGCCAGTGTCGGCACCCGGCCGACATTCGGCGGCACCAAGCCGTTGCTGGAAGTGCATATTTTCGACTTTGACGAAGAAATTTATGGACAATACAT
>JBOHZD010000336.1:0-4824 GCA_050738315.1 Woeseiaceae bacterium | reverse complement strand
GAGAAACTCTGGTTCAGGTAATGGCCTGCTGATGAGGAAGCCCTGGCCAAGATCGCAGCCGAATGCCCGGACCAGGTCCAGTTGCTGCGCAGTCTCGATGCCTTCTGCAATGACTTCCAGATTCATCGCCTTGCCGAGGGCCACAATCGCCTGCACGACTCGCTCGTTGTTGGGCGATTCGGTGAGTTTTGCCACGAAGGATTGATCGATCTTCAGCGTTTGCGCCGGCAGTTCCGCGAGATAACTGAGCGAAGAATAGCCGGTTCCGAAATCGTCGATATGGATGCCGACGCCGAATTTCGACAGGTCGCTCAAGACCGGCCGGGCAATCGTCAGGTCGTCGAGCAGGACGGTCTCGGTCAACTCCAGGTTGATCACCTTCTGGCCGATCCTGTGCTCGTCGAGTATCGATTTGATCAGTGCGGCCAGTTTGTTGTTGCGGAGTTGGTGCGCAGAAAGGTTGACACTGACCGGCACGTCCCAATCCGAGGTGTTGCGCCAGCGGCCGACCGTATCGCAGACTTTCCGCATGATGCACTCGAACAGAATGTCGGAGATTCCCATCTCCTCGCTCAACGGGATGAAGTCGGCCGGCGCGATGACCGTGCCATCCGGCCGTATCCAGCGAGCCAGTGCCTCGGCACCGGCCAGGTGCCCGCTGCGCAAGGAAATCTGCGGCTGAAAGAAAGTGGTTATCTCGCCGTTGTCGATTGCCTGTCGAAGCTCCGCTTCCATATCGAACTTGTGCTGCGCGCGGTTCTGCATTTCGCTTTGATAGTACGTAACCCCGCCATCGGGTCGCCGTATCGAGCGGTGCAAAGCACCTTCGGCACAATGAAAGACGGTCTTCGAGTTCGGTCCATGCGCCGGATACCACGCAACGCCGACACTCGCCTTCAGAAACAGATCGCGGCCTTTGATTACAAATGGCTCCTGCACCGTCGACTTGATGTGATCGACCAGTGCGTGCAAATCGTCTTCGGTGCGGCAATTCGGCAGGAGGCACGCAAACTCGTCGGCGCCGAACCTGCCCGTAACGACGCCACGCAGGGCATCGCGCCTGTGGACCATTCGGCTCAATCGATTCCCGATGGCGCGCAGGATGGCCGTGCCCGAATCGTAGCCCATCGTTTCGTTGAGGAAGCTGAAGCGCTCGATATCCAAAAGAACGACCGCGGTGCTGCCGTCTTCCTGACCGGCTGCATCGATCATGCCCTGCAGTTCATCGATCAGTTTCAGGCGGTTCGGCAGCTTCGTCACCGGATCGAAGTAAGCCAGCCTGTGCAGGTCGGCCGTGCGATCCATGACTCGTTGCTCCAAAACTTCATTGGCGCGACGTAATGCCAGGTCTGCGTGCCATTTGCCGCAAAGCGCCGCGGCCAGCTGCCGGCATTCGACCGCATGAAACGGTTTCTTGAAAAAGAAGATCCGATCGGGAGGTGGAATCTGCTTGCCCAGGTTTTCGGGTTCCGGACTGAGCGACCCTGTTACCAGCACAATGTTGACGTTCGGATCTATTGCACGAATCTGTTTCGCTGCTTCGACGCCGTCGATACCCGGTGGCATGCGGATGTCGAGGAAAACGATGGCATACGGATTACCGCTGCGGACAGCCGCAGCGACTGCTTCAACGCCGGCGGCGCCCTGATTTCGCGAATCGACCTCGAACTTGGCGGCGCCCTTTTCGTCCGTCTCTTCGCCGAACAGTACTTTCTCGAGATCTCCCAGTGTCGAGGTCGCGACGTCGGGCTCGAAATTCCTGCCGAGACAATGCAGATACTCGCCAATGATCAGCGCATCGTCGTCCACCGCCAGAATGCGGTTGGTCGATGTCGGGTGGCGCATCATGCCGCAGGCGCCGCGTTAATGGGATTTCACCATGCTGGCGACGTCTTCCGCCAATTGCATGAAAGAAATAGGTTTATTGAAGTAGTGCAGCTTGAGCGGCGGGGGTACGCGGCGCTCGAGTTCGGCCCGCGGTATGTCAGAGTATCCGCTGACGAAGACGATCTCGACTTTCGCGTCGAACTTGCGGATCTGGCTGCCCGCCTCGACACCGTCGATACCGGGCGGCATTCTGACATCGAGTATCACGACATCGAACGGTCGCCCTTGGCGCGCGGCTTCCTGCGCCAGCGTAATCGCATCGCGACCCTGATTGCAGGCAACCACGTTGAACTTCGGTGCGGCTTCGTTCGCGGCGGGCGCTTCGAACAATTCCGCTTCCAGCGAATCGAGCGCCACCATGTAATCCGTCATCTCATTCTCGCCAAAAGCCTTGCGATAGCATTCCAGAATGTTTTCGTCGTCATCCGCAATCAGGATTCGAATGTCATCATCGTTTCGGTTCGTATTCATTGCCATGCTCCCGGCATATAGCCTGAATAAACGTTCCTGTACGTGTTACGCGGCTGGCAGCAATACATGAAATTCCGCTCCGCGCCCAGGCCCTGTGCTGTCAGCCAATATGCGGCCGCCCATACCCGCCACTGAATTGGCGCACCAGTGCAGGCCCAGTCCGCTCAGTTTTCCGGACTTGGAAGAAAAGCCGCGATGAAAAATCCTCTTGCCCACGTCTTCGTCGAAGCCGCATCCCGAATCCCGGATCGTCACCCGCACCATCGACTGGTCATCGATTTGCTCGACACTGGCCAGGACTTCGATGTTGCCGGTTTGCACCTGGCTGCGCTGAATGGCCTCGTAAGCATTCAAGATGAGATTGCCGAGCACCTGCAGCAGCCCGATGCGATGAGCGCGAACCCGAAAACGCTCGAGGCCGCGTTGTACATCCAATCGTATTCGATTTTTGTCTGCGTCGGGCAGCACCAGCGCCGCCTCTTCGACGACCTCGTCGAGTTCGAGGTTTTCGATCACAGGAGGCACATTGGCGAATTTTTCCTGATCGGAAAGTATCGCCTCGACCTGGTGCGCCTGTTTAGATGCAATCTGCAGGTCCCGGATCGCGTTCTCGCCGGTCGTCTGGACGTGCCCGAACGCAGAGGCGAGATACCTGAGCAGTTTTTCCCGCCGCTCCGCAGGGCAATTCGGATCCGCCAGTTCCTCAGTCGCCTGCTGGACGCGCAGTCCACCGGCAGTCTTGAAACTCTTGGAAATCCTGTCGATACCGTTGATCAGCGGCGTCATCGCGTTGCGAATGTTGTGCAGCACCTCCGCCGCAGTATCGGCCTTGCCCGCCTTGAACGACTGTTCCAGCAGCAGGCGCCGCGCGTCCTGGACCTCTTTGGTCATCTGGTCGAACTCATTGGAGAGCGCGCCAATCTCATCATGACGGTGTGTGTTCAGCCGCAATGAAAGGTCACCGCTTTCCCGTATGCCGGTGATATGCCTGGCCAGCTGCTGCAGCGGCAGGACGATGATTCTGCGCAGCAAGAGCCAGGTAACGACCGCAACGATGATCCCGGCGATCGACAATGACAGTAACGCACCTTTGACGGTACTGGCGCCAAGGCTGGATATGCTTCTCGGCGTGGTTGCCTTGAGAATCAGCAAGGGTTTGCCGAAGAGGTCCGTCAGCAGGGCGTATGCTTCGATGGTGCGATCGGTCGTCGCATATTGAGTGGTTTCAGGATCGGCGGCAGCGATCAGTGCCTGCACCGATGAAGGCACCGCCGATTGTTCGCCAGCCGGATACCAGTCGAGCATGACTTCGGTCCTTGCGCGCAGGCTGTCCAATCGCTCGGCGTCGAAGAACTGGGCCATAATCATGGTTCCGACAATCGGTCCTTCGTGATTGCTCGTGGCAATCGGCTGCGAGCTTACGAGCATCGGCCCGAGTGCGGTTGGTACGAACCCCTCGATGCGGCTTTCCAGGCCGGTGTGCGCGCGCAACTTTTCGACAACCCGGTCATTGAATATTCCCAGCGCCGCTGGATCCGCAATGTCGCCGTCGCGAATCATCTGGCCCCAGATCAGATTTGCGTCGTTGTCGTACATGAGCATCAGGTCGAGGTCGAGATTCAGGAAGGTCAGAAGGTCGAGGTTCGACTTGACGAAACCGGGATTCTCGCCGAGCGCGTAAGAATACGATTCGTCCCAGGGTGCCCAATCGCCCACGATCGCCGCCAGGTTCTCGAGATCGCTCTGTAGCGCGCGTTTTGCGCGCACCAGATTGGTATCGGCGGCACTCAATTCCAGGTTGGAGAATGCCGGCTGGACGGTGGCTCGCAGAATCAGGTAGCTCAGGACCGCGAGAGTGGCCATGACCGTGAGCAGCGTCGCGGACATCTTCTGTTGCAGCGATAACGAAGCAATCGGGTGTTGCATGGGATACCGGACGGGCCTTCCTGTGAAATCAACCGAATACTACTGAGCGGGCCGCGCCGTCGCTGTGATGCAATCCGCTATATGGGCCGGCCTTTCCAGCCTATTTCTGTGAAGCAGTACCGTTTCTGGGTCTGCGGCGTAAGATGCCAGAAGACGAGTGCTGCAACGGGCGGGCGAGGTACGGCGAAAGTGACGAAAGCATCGGATTTGCTGGTGAAATGTCTCGAAGAGGAAGGCATTCAGTACATCTTTGGCGTACCTGGAGAGGAAAACGCCGATTTCATGATATCGCTCGAGCAATCGTCGAAAATCCGCTTCATTCTCACGCGCCACGAGCAGGGTGCCGCCTTCATGGCGGAAGTGTACGGCCGGCTGACCGGGAACCCGGCGGGATGCCTCGGCACGCTCGGGCCGGGTGCCACAAATCTCGTCACCGGCGTCGCCGATGCGAACATGGACCGGGCGCCGTTGCTGGTCCTGACCGGTCAGGGCTCGACCGATCGGCTGCACAAGGAATCGCACCAGATCATGGACGCCGTC
>JBOHZD010000335.1:0-2078 GCA_050738315.1 Woeseiaceae bacterium | reverse complement strand
CGGCCCTTGTGCTCCGTTGCATCGAGATGCACGTTGGCGCAGCCGGGCAACTCATTGGCCAGCGCGGTCAACTCGAAGTAATGCGTGGCGAACAGCGTGAACGCACGCACCCGTTCACCGATGTAATGCGCGACCGCAAACGCCAGCGACAGGCCGTCGAACGTGCTCGTGCCGCGTCCGATCTCATCCATCAGGACCAGGCTTTGCTCTGTCGCGTTGTGCAGGATCGTCGCCGTTTCCGTCATCTCGACCATGAACGTGGAGCGGCCGCCCGCGAGGTCGTCCGATGCGCCGATGCGCGTGAAAATGCGATCGATGGGTCCGATGCGCAGTCGGTCCGCCGGGACGAAACTGCCGATGTGCGCAAGGATGGCGATCAACGCCGCTTGCCGCATGTAGGTGGATTTACCGCCCATGTTGGGACCCGTAATCACCAGCAGGCGCCGCTCGTCGGTCAACAGCAGATCGTTCGGTACGAAAGGTTCGTCGATCACCTGCTCGACGACCGGATGCCGGCCCCCTTCGATCTCGAAACAGGGGTGATCCACGATCTCGGGAGCGCTGAGCCGCAGAGTCAGGGCACGCTCCGCAAAGCACACCAGCACGTCGAGTTCGGCAATGCCCTCGGCGGTACTCTGCAGGCCGGCGAGGACTTCAAGCAGCGCGTCGAGCAATCCTTCATACAAAAGCTTCTCGCGCGCCAGCGCGCGTTCGTTCGCGGACAGCACTTTGTCCTCGAATTCCTTGAGTTCGGGTGTGATGTAGCGCTCGGCGCCTTTCAGCGTCTGCCGTCGCGTGTAATCCTCCGGCGCTTTATGTGCCTGGCCCTTGCTGATCTCGATGTAATAGCCGTGCACGCGGTTGTAACCCAGTTTAAGCGTACTGATGCCCGTGCGCTGCTTTTCGCGGGATTCGAGTTCCAGCAGGTAGCGGTCGGCATTCCTGGCGATAGCGCGCAGTTCGTCCAGTTCGTCGTCGTAGCCCGCGGCGATCACACCGCCGTCGCGGATCAGCATCGGCGGATTGTCGACCAGCGCTTTCTGCAGCAGGTCGCGTTGCCGCGGATGCGCCTCGATCTGCTCAGAGAGCGCCTGCAGGCGCGGCGAGTCGAGCGCCCGCAAGTCCTTGCAGAAGTCCGGCACCCGTGTGAGTGCCAGCAGGAGCTGCCGTAAATCGCGCGGCCGCGCGGAGCGCAGCGCGACCCGCGACAGGATGCGTTCAACGTCGCCGATCCCGCGCAACGGCTCCTGCAGGTTTTCGGTCAGGCCGCCTGTGATGATTGTCTCAATGGCTTGATAGCGCGCACGCAAAACGCCGGCATTTCTGATCGGCCGCTGAATCCAGCGCCGCAGCAATCGGCTGCCCATGGGGCTCCGGCAGCGGTCCATGACGCCTGCCAGCGTATGCTCGCGGCGGCCGCTCAAGGATTCTTCGAGTTCCAGATTGCGGCGCGTCGGGCCGTCCATGATGACCGCGTCCGGACTCTGCTCGACGGTAATCGAGCGGATATGCGGCAGCGCGATCTTCTGGGTGTCATTTACGTATTGCAGCAGCGCGCCGGCGGCCTGAATGCCGCGCGGCATTGCGCCGAGGCCGAAGCCGTGCAGGTCCCGCGTGCCGAATTGCGAACACAGGAGCCGCGTCGCGCTGTCGAGATCGAAATGCCATGGCGGCCGCGCCGTCCGGCGCACGCCGTCCCGCAGGAAGGCAGCGCTGTCCCGGGTCTCGTCGACGATCATCTCCGCTGGGCGCAATCGCGCCAGCTCGGCGGCGAGCGCATCGATGCCCTCGATTTCGGTCAGACGAAAGCGGCCGCCGGACAGATCGAGCCACGCGAGGCCGATGGCGGCGCTATCGGCAAATACGGCCGCGACCAGGTTGTCGCGCGACTCGGCGAGCAGCGCTTCGTCCGTCAGCGTGCCCGGCGTGACGACACGCGTCACCTTCCGTGCGACCGGCCCCTTGCTCGTTGCCGGGTCGCCAATCTGCTCGCAGATCGCGACCGATTCACCCTGCCGCACCAGTTTGGCCAGGTACGCCTCGACCGCGTGGTAGGGAACGCCCGCCATCGGTATGGC
>JBOHZD010000334.1:0-48570 GCA_050738315.1 Woeseiaceae bacterium | reverse complement strand
TCGCAGTACTGGGCAATCCGCAGGGTTTCCCGGATTTGCTCGATTTGAATCCTGGTTTGGAAGCGATTACGGCACTCCTCTCGAGCACCGAAAATTTCCTGAATTTGACCGGAATCGATATTACCGACGCGGCGGCCGTGCACGCAGCGACCACTGTATTCTTCGACAACCGCATACAGAATCTATCAATATCCGAAATGGATGGTCTCGATCTGGGGGTTGACTATTCGAAGAAAGTGTCCGCGGGAGAGTTGAGTCTTGGGGTTCGGGCTTCGAAGATATTCAATTTTGAAGAACGGATAAGCACCAATGCAGTGCCTGTTTCGCTCGTGGATACGGTGTTGTTTCCCGCAGATCTAAAAGGTCGGTCGTACGTTGGGTTTCACAATGACCAGTGGAACGCGCGCATTAATCTGAACTACGTCGATGACTACGACAATCCATTCGATCCCGCTAACCCGACTATCGACAAATGGACAACAGTGGATTTGCATATCTCGTACGAGTTCAGGGCCGATGGAGAAGGTTTCACCGATGGTGTGCGGCTGGGCTTCAGCATTCAGAATGTTCTTGACGAGGATCCGCCATTTCTGCCAGTGAGCCCGACTACGAATACAGGTATTCTCAACCCCACTGGATTTGATCCTGCCAATGCAAATCCAATCGGACGGTTCGTAAGCTTTCAGATATCGAAGCGGTGGTGATGCTGTAGCGTGCCAGATCAGATAGCACGAGATCAGTCGGGTGAACTCCGAGGTGTCGAGCCAAACGTCTTGGTGCCAGTACGGCGGTTGGGCATGGGCAATCGCCACGTGCATGGTTCTTGCAGTTGCCTTCAATGCTGAACCGAGTTTCGCCACCGAGTCAACGGGCCATCGGTCGCGTGAACGGCGCTTGGTTACGATCGAGGCCGTCCTGGGACGCAAGGTCCGTTCGGTAAGTAACGTTTGGTGGTACGACTCCAATAGCTTGATTGGAGACTTTACAGAATCCGACTCTGGCCTTTCGGCCACTCGAATCATTGCTCTGGACGGATCACTTGGGATAGCGTTGGGTGAAGGTCGACTCTCCTCTACCTCTCCTGACGGTCGCCTGTTGCTGCAAAACGGTGATGACGGCTGGGTGGTTCGCAACCTGTACGTTGGAGGGCTCGTGCGGATTGAAAAGCCTGTCCGTGAGAGTCGCGCCTTCTCCTCCTATACCAGGCCGGTCTGGTCACGCGACGGAAGCTACGCGGCGATCGCAGAGCACTACCGTCCAATGCCGGTGGATAAGTTACTTGAGCCGATGACGATGGCTGGAGTACCGGTTATCGATGTTGGTAGTCAAACGTCACCAAGCCAACGCGAAGTATCGAGGATCACGATCTTCGATCGCTCGACCCAGACGGAAGTACAACGGATTCTACTCGACGATCTGGTGATCCCGATGGCTTGGGGGCCGGACAACACCTTGTACGTGTCGAAGACGAATTATCGTGGTCAAGAGACGACTACGTCTGTCTTGCGGATCCAGCCTGGCGAGCAAGAGGTCAAGCCGATCTATCGTTCGGCTGGCCGTTTTCTAAGCATGACTCCAGCGGTTAGCCCAGATGGATCCAAGATCGCGCTGGCTCTCGATCTTGAAAATCGTACTTGGGATGACTTCACGAGCATTTTGCTGATCGATGCTGAAACCGGCCGAGAAATGCGTCGCTTGACGAAGGATCTGCCGATTCTTGGGGCGGATTATATCTGGTCGCCGGGAGGCGATGAGATATACGCTCGCGTACGTAACGGTGGCCTCGATCAGATCTATGCGATTCCGCTTGCTGGCGAGCCCCAGCAGTTGACGCAAGGCGCGCGTCGGCACTTTAATATGAAGTTGTCGCCAGACGGGCGCCAACTCAGTTATCGAACCGAGGATGGCTATGGTCGCAAGGATATCCGAGTCCTCGACATCGAAACGCGCGTGGAGACGGTCGTCCTGATCTTAGACAGGCCGGCTGCAGAGTTCATGCTCGGCGAGTGGCGACACGTCCATTGGACGAGCTCGAACGGAGTCAAACCGTTCGGATACCTCATTCTGCCCCGAGATTTCAATCCTGATCGTCAGTACCCCATGATCGTCTATGTCCACGGCGGCGGGGAGGGTAGCAACCTTTACCTTGATGCGCCATTGACGCGCGGAGTCGCAGCTGGACCGCTTGAGTGGCATGCCTGGGCGGCGCTGGGCTATGTCGTATTTGTCCCGGATTACCGATCGACCGGCGGCTATGGTCCTGACGTAATCACCGCTCGCTACAAGACTGGTGAGATCGGCTCAATCAAGGACATAGAGGATATTGTCTCCGGCACGCGCTTTTTGATCGATCAGGGGTTCGTCGATCCATCAAAGGTCGCCATACTGGGTCACAGCGCCGGCGGCCAACGCGTCTATATACTGCTGACGCAGCATGAGCTGTACGCGGCTGCGATCCTGAACGAATCGATTTCACCGGACCCGACGTCACTCTTTATCGAGCAGGCAAGCGGCCAGAATACCGGAAGCTACCCGGAGGGCGCATACCGCCAGATGTACGGCGGGGGGCTGGCCGAGTTTCCGGACCGCTATAAGACGAACTATATGTTTGACGGCCATAAAATCAAAACTCCGACGCTGATCATGCTCGGCAATGAGAAACTGGGTGGTGCCTACCACATGCCGAGCGAGATTCTGTATTCAATTCTCAAACAGCACAATGTCCCGACCAGGCTGCTCAAATTCGTAGAAGAGGGTCACGTCTATACGCACCGCGAGTCCGCCAAACTTGCTTTTGAAGAAACTCGTCGTTGGTTGGAGGCGCATATACTTCAACGTGACGCGAAGCAAACCAAACGGCAAAGGAGTTGCAAAAACGAAGACCAAGACCGTCGGCTTGCATGTAGATGATAGCTATCACCAAGTTGCAGAAACCAGTTCGTCATGCTGAGCGCTTTGACTGTGCGCGCCACATCGCTGCGTACGCGCCGCCGCGTCGTAGCAACTCAGGATGGGTACCGTATTCGACGATACGACCGCGACTCAACACTATGATTTCGTCCGCATGAACGACATTCGACAAGCGATGTGCAATGATAAGTTTGGTCGTCGTACTCAAGGCCCTCTTGAGATCACTCAAGATTGCTTGCTCAGTTTCTGGATCCAATGATGACGTGCCCTCATCAAAGACGAAGATTCTCGGCTCTCTGACAACAGCGCGGGCGATTGCAACCCGTTGCTTCTCGCCGCCGGATAGTTTGAGACCTCGTTCGCCCACCTGCGTTTCGTACCCATCTGGCAGGCCAACGATGAAGTCGTGGATATGAGCCACCTTCGCTGCCCTGATGATTTCTGCAGAAGTGCAGCCCTGTCTGCCAAAGCCGATGTTGTACGCTATGGTGTCATTGAACAATGCGATATCCTGCGGTACTACAGCGATGACTGTTCGTAGCGTCGACTTGGGGATGTTCGACAGCGGAGTGCCATTAAGGAAGATCAGTCCCTCTCTCGGTTCAACCACGCGTACAAGAAGCCGGATGAGAGACGACTTTCCGGAACCGCTACTACCAACAATGGCCATTGACTTGCCGGCAGGCACCATGAAGGTCACATCCTTTATCACATCTCGGTCACCAGGATAAGAATAAGACACCCGCGCAAAGGCCAGGCCGAGAGGACCCGCGGCCATCGCAACGGGATGCTCGACAGTATCTCCTTCGCATTGCTCGCCAAGAAGCTTGGTCATGTCAGCGATCCACGCCATTCCCTCAGCGATGTCTCGAAAGGCGAAACCGATCGCCTCGAGCGGTTGGGTGATTCGCAACACATATGCGTTGACGAGTACGAACTCGCCAATGCTCATTCGGCCTTGTTGAACTTCGCGAGCCGCACAGTATACGAGGACACCAAGAGACACGGCGAAAATACCGGCAACTATCAGACTGTTCTCGAGCTTGCGCCTGTACAGGCGATCCCAGTTGTCCTCGGTACTGATTAAGGCCTCACCGAAGCGTCCGTGCACTTGCGATTCCGCTCCGAAGTATTTGATCGTTTCGTAGTTGAGGATTGAGTCCGTGAGGACCGCACTAGCATTGATCTTAGCAGTCGAGACAGCTCGCGCAGGCTTGCCAATGCGCCTAATACCAGCCCAAAGCACGACAGCGTAGAACACCAGGGAGATACCGATGATCCCCAGGAACTCTCCGCGGTCAAGAAGGAACAGAACTGCGCTCATTGTCATGAGTTCGACAACGATCGGCAAAATGGTCATCGCAATGTGGTGTAGCAACATGCGGTATCCCATCAAGCCATTGGCCAAGATCTGGATGAGTGCGCCGGTCTTGCGCTGAAGATGGAAACAGAGCGGCAGAGACATGACGTGCCGAAAGAGCGTGAAGCTCATACGCCTTTGAATACGTTGATCTGCGCGTCCGCAGAACATATCCCGCAGTTCGCCCAGAGACGTCGTCAACCAATGCGCAAACGCATATCCGGCAATCAGGCAGAATGATGTGGCATAAGCGGGATCAACGCCGTGCTGCTCGAGCCGATCTACAAGTACCTTCAGGAGCGCCGGCGCGAGCCCGGCCAGGATTGAGGAACCCAGTACGAGAAGCAAAGTGATGACAAGGAGGCGCCTTGCAAACCGGTCAGATTCAGACCAAAAATGCGTGAGGGCCGGTGCCAGCATTGAGGAAGAAGGTGCCCACATCTTCGTCATGCCGCGTGCGATTACGCGGCAATCCGTCGGCTTTGACCGATCCATGTCCTCAACCAGGCCTCCGCCTGAATGGCACTTAGCACGGGGAACGATAAGGATGAATCACGAATGAGGCAGGCCTCAGTCAAACTCGCTTCCGTCTTTGCTCTGTCAAGCATACCTTCCCGCATGAGAAGGCCATGCAGGAGAAATTCTTGCAAACTTGCGAGATTCTTGACGAGCGTCCCAACAACATACGCGGACGTGCCACCTTTAGTAGTCCGCTCAATGATCTGTCGAGGGACGATGCCGGAGAATGCCTCGCGCACGAGTGCTCGATCCATACCGCCGTAGGTCAGGTGATAGGAGGGTATCTGAAGGCACGTCTCGATAATCGGTTGGGACAGCAGCGGATGCACTATATCTGCGTGCTGAGAGGGAAGGTGACAGAGATGCTGACTATCGATGAGATCGAGGATCTGAAGAATCTTGCTACCGGGTAGATGCGTTGCACTATCCACCCAGTCGTGTCGAATATTGCCGAGGTCCAAAGCATGGCAAACCGCCTCGCTGAGCAATGGCGGCGGTTCAGGCAATCGTTCATACGGGTCCTCGCGCCAGCGAAAAAGGCCAGAAGTCACCACCGTCGCCATCACTGACCAGATCGGTTTTCTCGTCAAGCGGGAGGTATCCATAATTACGCGAAGAATCTCCGGTCGCAGACCGTGGCGCCAGGCATACTCGGCCGCAACAAAGGGCGTCTTCGTCCGTTGAAACAAATGATCGCCCCCTTGTCCCGAAAACACCGCCCCGATACGGCGCGCTTTGAGCAACCTTTCCCTGACCGATCGATACTCCGGTATCAGAATCGTCTGCATCGGCGTCACATGTCTCGTCGAGTCCAACATGCAATCGAGCGTCATGGTGGAGGAGCGGATGGGAGTTTCGATCAGTTCTGCCCTCGCGCGATTCGCCGCCATCCGTGCAAAGCGTCGTTCGTCTCCCTCGGAGCATTGCGTGAAGAAATTCTCGCAGATCATGTCCGTGACGCCCGATGTCTGGTGCAAGCACGCGAGGACAATCGCCGAATCGAGACCTCCGGAAAGCTCGTGCAGAATTCGGTCATAGCAGGAGGCCCAGGCTCTCACGCAGAGCTGGATGGCCGTCCGGAGCTCCCGCATGGCTTGCAGACGGTCGTCCACAACTCGCGCGTCATGGGCCCGTGCCGGAGTCCAGTAGAATGTGGCCGTAAGCGTCTTGCTATCGGGACAGATGGCTATGCATTCGCCGGCTTGTATCTGCCGAACGCTGTCAAGGCCGGTTTGGTTGGTCGGGAATCGGCGGAACCATAAATACGCGGCGATATGGTTCCAGTTGATCGTGTTATCTACCAGCCCGAGCGTTTCGCAGTCCGCTACATGGGAACAGATGACATAGATTCCGCGAAAAGTGATCAACAAACATGGCATTGCACCGGTCGGATCACGCAGTATTCGAAGGCGTGCGCCATCGCCTTCCCGCAGCAACGCCACATAACGTCCCCAATAGCGCTCAATGAGATGCCGACCTTTCGTTTCTTCAATCGTTCCAGTTACAAACTCGTTGAATTCGAGCTCATGTGGATCAGATTCAACTTCCGCGCATCGCCTAAAGACCTTACCCAATACAACGCCAGTATTCTGGCCGAGCAGATAGGCCCGAGCGGACAAATTGCCGTCGCCGAAGTGATAAACATGCAAACCTTCCGCAGCCAGTGCGCATCTCCACTCCGGCAGCGCCGACTTTAGGCGCTGGACGAGTATGTTCGCCAGGGAGCTTCGTTCCGCTGCCTGCTGGTTCCACGCAAATGCGATGTATCGATACACGATTCGGGCGTCCCGAAACTAGGTGGCCATGATCGGCGTATACTCTCGAACAAACTCGACGGCGTCATTCAAGACGCAATCGCCTTCCTGAACCCAACAATGAGCGCCAAACGGCTCTGCCTTGACGCCGAATACCCATTGCGGAAAGAGGCGATACGCCGCAAGAAACTGGAGCAGCGCGAGCGAATCGTAGAGACATAGGTATTTCCTCCCATAAAAAGGGCGGAGCCGGTGGAATATCCTCACGAGGTCACTCAAGACTTGCTGGTTGACGCTGTGGGGTTCGATACGCCGGTCCTTTTGCGCCACGATGCTTCGCACCGTTCGTAGCATTGAATACCAACGCAGTTTCCACGATGCCTTGAGCGACGCGTGAAAAAACGTCGTCAAATGACCGATGCGCACGGCCGGCTCCCGCCCCATCCTTTCACACACTGCGACACGTCTAACGGTCTGAATGCGAAGCGGCTGCGCCTCTCCGCATTTCGTATCACCTTGGGTAAGTAATCCTCGTTCAACCAATGCTGCTGCAACACGCTGTGCCTCTTTGCGTATATCGATGGAATCTGGCCCAGATGAATTGTCGTTTCGATCTGCAAGACCGGGGAAAAGGTGGGTGGCGAGCCGCGTGTTGTGTGCGTTCAGGCAGAAATACTTGTTCCGGGGAAGATCGAGAAAAACCAAATGGCTGCCCGAAAAACAAAAGAAGACGTTCTGAGCAAGTTGGTAGGGCAAAGTCGTCATTTGTAGGTGATCGCCTTGGCAATAGAAGGTGCACAGCATTAGCGCTGCGCACCTTCGGATCCTTTGGTAGTTGTTACGGCTTCGGTTGGTTTCCGATTTCGGAGAGTTCCCGATCGCCGCCCTTCGTCTCCTCCGACACGTCACCCAGTTCAATCAAGATTTCATCGTTCATGATGTTCTCCTTCGCTGCTTGCGCGTCTCATCAATCGCCACGAAACTGTGGCGTATACAACGTAGGCAGCCCGTCGAACGTCGTCAAATCTATCTATTCACCGGCAAGCAACGGACAACGAGGTCATCCGATCGAATGTATGACCGCGATCCCGGCCCTGTCGAATGAATCTATTTGCGCAAGTCGGACGCCAACCGCCAGCTAACGCCGGAAGTCCCGAAGCAGTTCCGGAAGCAAGGAAATCCGCTGATCGTGGTAGGCATGTATACCCGCTACCAGCTCACTGCGTGCGCCGGAAAGCAGCAGCTCACTGAAGCGTTTCAGGTCCTCCTGCACGTTCCCGATATGCCGGCACTCCAGCGTCCGCACGAAGTACAGGTGATCATTCGCGCGATCGATGGCAAGCATCACGGCAGAATTGCCGGTGAGCGCAGCGATCGCGCTGAAGATTTCACCCGTGTAGCGTACGAGGGTGCCGACGTCGGTGATCACGCGCCGGTTGAGTTTGTTCACGATGTCCGCGATGGGCGCAAACTTCGGCAGTTCGCGCTGCGCCGCGGGCGAGAGTTCCTCGAGGCCCAATGTCAGAAGAAGCCGGGTCAGCTCGTAGTGTCCTTTCAAACGTGCTTCGGACAGCGTCATCGCGAAGAAACCTTTGTTCGAGGCCTTGACGACCAGGTCCCGTTCCGCCAGCCGGTTCATCGCCTCCCGCACCGGCGTCGTGCTGACGCCCAGCGATTCCGCGATCGGCTCCAGATAAATGCGCTCGCCCTGCGGAAACTCGTATGCGACGAGACGGGCCTTGATGGCCTGGTAAACGCGGTCTCCGGCCGCTCTGTATGGCGGTCTGCATTGCATCTCGCAATACCTACGTCTCTTGCCTCGTCCTGTTGTCCCACGGCCCGGGCGGGCATTTCATTTCGGGCAACAACCGAGTCTAGAAAACGGAAGCCGGTTGCGCGCCTACCCGATCGGGTAGGTCAACCGCCATTTCTCGACAAAATGCCGATTAGATTTATTTGCGCTTCATTTCCTGTAGAGACATTATGTAGATCAATACGAGCCATGTCTGGCGAATGATGTTCAGCAATCGGGCCTCCGCGAAGCGGCGCATTTCCGGACGTTCAAACCAGATTTGGCAGCTGTGGTTGGGGCGGCTTTTGCCATAGCGTCGATCGGGGCGGAAATTCGAGGAGCATTTCAGGACGAGAACAACCCAGGGGAATTCGGAAGCCCGGCTCGCAAGATTCGTCCCGCCGCAGAGTCACCGACGGCCGGCCGGAAACGGCGCGGCATTTCGGTCAGCAGGCTGCGGCCCGGGAGGGCGTATGCGCATTTCCGAATTCATCGAACAATGCAATCGAACCAATGCAGCGGAAGTCATGCTGTCGCTGATGGAGCGCGCTGCCAGCGAGCTCGGTTTCGACCGTTACGCCTACTGCGCCCTGACTGGACACGATCGCTATCTTTCCGGCGGCAATCCGGCGCCGGCGGTCGCGCTGAACTTCCCGACCTCGTGGACGGACTATTACTTCGAGCGCGACTACCAGACCATCGATCCGGTGGTCCAGTACGCGCCCAAGATCGAAGGGCCGTTCCTCTGGGACTCACTGAGTCCCATGTTTCGACTCACCCGGACGCAATCCCTCGTCATGCACCAGGCCAGCGAGGCGAGGCTTCGCAACGGCGTCGGTGTGCCGCTGCACGGACCCTTCGGCAACGTTTGCCTGCTCACTTTCGCGGCCGGCGACGGCCATCCGGATGCGGAAATCTTCCTCTCGAACCTCGGCGTGCTCGCCGCCCAGTTCCACCTCGCCTACAGCGAAATCGGGCGTGCCGATATCAGCCCGCGCTGCGTTCCCGATCTTTCGGATCGGGAACGCGAATGCCTGCAATGGCTCGCGAACGGCAAGTCCTGCTGGGCTGTCGGTGATATCCTGAATATCAGCGAAAACACGGTGAAGTTTCACATGAAGAATGCCTTCAGAAAGCTGGAAACAAGCAACCGTGTCGTCGCCGCCGTCAAGGCGATCCGCTTCGGCCTCATCTCTCCGCCGGACTGAAAAACTACCCGATCCGGTAGCTGTGCTCGCACGCGTATCGTGCTTTATTGGCACCGACGTCTGCTGCCGGTTTATCTGCATGTCGGTCCTGTGTCTTAACTGGGAAACGGCCCATCTTTACGGCGAAACATGGATCTCCCATCATCGCCTGCGCCACCGCCTTTTTGTCGAGCGGCAGGGATGGGATGTGCCTGCAGTGCGGGGCCTGGAGTACGATGAGTTCGACACGCCCTCTGCGCAGTACTTGGTCTGGACCCAAGAAGGCGGAGAAGTACGCGGCGTGGCACGGCTGCTCCCGACGGTGCGCCCCTACATGGTGAAGAAGCTCTGGCCCGACCTCGTCTCCGGTGACCTGCCGTGCTGCGATTCCATCTGGGAAGCCACGCGCTTCGGCTGCGATCAGTCACTCAGCCCGGCGAAGCGCCGAAAAGCGGTCGCGGAGATTCTCTGTGCCATGCAGGAATTCGGCATTACGCACGGCATCCACCTGTACCTCGCCGTGATGCCCGTGCGGCTGCTGAAGTGTGTGGTCGTGAAAGCAGGTTGCCAGGTGTCGGTTCTCGGCCCGTCGCGGCTCGTCGGACGCTTTCCGACGGTCGCGGCGTACCTGACGGTTTCAACGGATGTGCTCGGCGAGTTGCGTCGTCGGGCGGGGCTCGGCAGGCCGGTGCTACGCAACGACGTTTCGATCGCCGCGTAATGAAATACGACGACCGTGAAACCGGTATCGCCAACTGTCGAGAGACCCCGCAGGAGGCGGCACGCGCCATCGCGAGCGCCCTGGAATTCCTGCAGGATGAGACGGCTGCCCTCGGAATGCGAGACGTCAGCATTCTCATCGGACTGGCACGTACCAAGACGCGCGACTACTGCGCGCTCGCGGTCAAGGCACCGGGTCGTCACTGATCCGCTGTTATACTGGCGCAACAACGAGACTCCATACCGGGGCGATCCTTGTCCAGCGCCGCGAAAGTCAGGCGGATCATTGCAGTTGCCTCGACGATGATCGCGCGTGTACGTCTTCCAGTACCTGATCGGTAACACGGACTGGTCGCTCGTGACCGCGCTCACGGACGAGTTCTGTTGCCACAACGGCGACATGTTCGAGATAAGCGGCAAATACTTTCTCGTACCCTATGATTTCGACCTGGCCGGTCTCGTGGACGCGAGTTACGCAAAACCAGACGGGTCATTGCCGATCAGAAGTGTCAGGAGCCGGCTCTATCGCGGCTATTGCACGCCGCGTGCAGAACTGAGCGCCGCTCTGCAACGCATCAGAGAAAGACAGACCGCCATCAGAGAGCTCGCGGAAAGCGTGCCGGCGCCTGCACCGCGCGACAGGACGCGGCGGCTTGACTACCTGGACGACTTTTTTGCGAAGACTGCGACAGAAGAGAGGTTACTCGATGGTTTCGAGCGACGCTGCCTCCGATGATCCACTTCCCTGGGCGCGGACCCGACAACGACTTAACGCACGTATCGATTATTCGAGGTCTGCCCCTCGTTGCTGCAGCAACTCGCGAAGGATTGAGCGATGGCAGCGGATCTCGTCGTCGCAGCAACACCCGACGGATAGATTCGTCTGGTGCGACAGTGCAGCGAGGAGGTCGAGAGTCCTTCGCGCCTCCGGCTCCTTCATCCCGGCCAGGAAGTGGCGCTTGAACGTCCTCCAGGATTTGTCATCGTGGGCATATCTTGTTGTCACCTCTTGCTGCCCGGTTGCGCCTGCCGGCGGATGCCTTCCTCACCCGACCGCAAGGCGGCGTTCCCTCCCCGGGCGCCGCCGCGGGTACGGTGACAGCGAGCTCAGGAGGAGCCATCGGGGAAATCCTCGTTTCTGATCGCGCGGCCCGGTGAGCCGGATGCGGCGAGCCTGTATCTCGCTCTCGAGATTGCGAAAACCTCGCCACGCCTCGACGGAGGTGCGCAGGTCGGCCTCGACCAGCAGATCCGTTTCGAAGCCGGGATGCTTGAGGCACATGTCCACCGTGCCGTCCATCACGACCAGCCAGAAACGGCGGCAATCCGCAGGGGCGCCGCTGAACCCGGCGAACATTTCCGGATTCAGCGACGCCCTTCAGCGCGACCGCTGCAATGAACTTGTTAGCCGTGAGGTGCTTCAGTTCCTCGGTCCGCAACAATGAAATAATGGCAATATTGAGTTAGCATTTGCGCGCGCGGGCGGCGTACGAATGCAGCGGAACCCAGCCGCCTTGCGTTCAGGAGGGCCCATGACACGAATACTTTTAAGTCTGCTGGCGGCGTTTCTGGTTGTCATCGCGGCGGCGAAGTTTGCGTATAGCGTCACCGCCGAGTCCGGCGTCGAGCCCGTGGATATCCCATGGTCACAAGACAGAATGGAGTTTGCGGCCTGGAACGACGAAAAGTGGACAGCCTGGATTCGTGACGGCGCGTTCGAACTGGTCCCGCAAAACACAGGCGACTGGAGCCGTCACTCGAACCCGACCATCGCCTTTATCGATTGGGACGGTGAAGCCTGGCAGGCGAAGATCGACGGGGAGGAATTTGTGCTGGCGCGTCAAGGCGACTGGGACGGGCCGGTCGAACGATCCGAAGCGATTCGATATCGTGATTGGTCTCGCAACAATCAGTTACGCACGGTTCCAGATCTGCAACGTTAAGTGCCTTTCCTCCCGGTAATATTTAGCCTATGCTAACGCGAAACTGCAAGACGACTCAGGGAGAAAAAACAGCAGACAACGCCAGCTGCGGTGCGTGGAGAAACTCAAGGACGGCGTCATTGACAGTCGTCAAACAGGGCAGATTTCTGACCTTGGGCAAGAACCGGATACTTCCTCCACGCAATCAGGCTTAAAGCCTGCAAAAGAACGAGGGTAAGCGTTGCGACGACCCTCCAGTGAAGTGCGGCGAGAAGCATGACTTCTTACGCCGGCGGGCTCATGAGCGGCCTGATGTTCCTCATTCTGTGGGGTCCTCCCCACGTTGCGCTTGCCGCGAAGATCGACATGCGCCCGGGCGTTACCGAAATGAGCGTCCGCATCCAGCAGATTCATCATATGGGCCTGTGGGTCTGCGTGATTGTCGGCGTCATCGTCTTCGGCGCCATGTTCTACACGATGTTTGCCCATCGCCGTTCGAGAAATCCCACACCCGCAACATTCAGCCATAGCACGCCGGTCGAATTCGTCTGGACGCTGATCCCGGTTCTGATCCTCGTCGGCATGGCGGTACCGGCAACGATCACGCTCCGCGACATCGAGGACAACCGGGACTCCGACATGACGGTGCTGGTCACGGCATCGCAATGGAAATGGCGTTACGAATACCTGGAGTCCGGCATCAGTTACTACAGCAATATCGCCACACCGCAGGAGCAGATCAACAACCTGGAGCCGAAAGACGAGCACTATCTGCTGGAGGTGGACAATCCGCTGGTGTTGCCGACCGACAGGAAGATCCGTTTCCTGGCCACGGCTGACGACGTCATCCACTCCTGGTGGGTGCCCGATTTTGCCGTCAAACAGGATGCGATTCCGGGATTCATCAACGAAGCCTGGACCGAGATTCCGGAACCCGGAATCTACCGCGGCCAGTGCACGGAATTGTGCGGCAAGGGGCACGCTTACATGCCGATTGTCGTCGAGGTAAGGCCCGAAGCGGAATTCGATAAATGGATCGAGGATCAGCTACTCGCGGCCAACCTCGCCGGCGAAGCGGCCGTTGCGGCGCGCGCCAAAACCTGGTCGATGCAGGAACTCGTGTCGCAGGGCGAACAGGTATTCCTGAAGCATTGCGCCACCTGTCATCAACGCGACGGGATGGGCCAGGGAAGCAAGTACCCGGCACTTGTCGGCAGCCCCATTACGACCGGCCCGATACCCGATCACCTCAATCGCGTGATGAACGGGAAGGCCGACACAGAAATGCAGGCCTGGGCTCCACAACTCTCCGACCTCGAAATCGCGTCGGTCATCACTTTCGAGCGAAATAACTGGGGTAACGACACCGGAGACATCATTCAACCCGTCACGGTCTACGAGGCAAGATGATGGTTGCACACGCCGAGGCCGTTCCGAAGAGACACCATCCTCTGCTGGCGTTCGCCGCCCGCTGGCTGTTTACCACCAATCACAAGGAAATCGGCACGCTGTACCTGTGGCTCAGTTTCCTGCTGTTCTTTATCGCGGGTGGAATGGCGATGGTCATCCGTCTGGAGTTGTTCCAGCCCGGGATCCATTTCGCGCAGCCGGAATTCTACAACCAGGTGCTGACGCTGCATGGACTGGTCATGGTGTTCGGTGCGGTCATGCCCGCTTTCGTCGGCCTCGCCAACTGGATGGTCCCGCTGATGATCGGTGCGCCGGATATGGCGCTGCCGCGCATGAACAATTTCAGTTTCTGGATCCTGCCGTTCGCCTTTACGTTGCTGTTGTCGTCGCTCTTCATGGACGGCGGCGCGCCTAATTTCGGCTGGACGTTCTATGCGCCGCTGTCGACCACCTACGGGCCGCCCAGTACGGACTTTTTCATCCTGGGCATCCATCTGATGGGCATCTCATCGATCATGGGGGCGATCAACATCATCGTGACGATTGTCAACCTGCGCGCCCCCGGCATGACCTGGATGAAGATGCCGCTGTTCGTCTGGACGTGGTTCATCACCGCGTTCCTGCTGATCATGGTGATGCCGGTGCTGGCCGGCGTGGTTACGATGATGCTGACCGATCGACATTTTGGCACCAGCTTCTTCCAGGCTTCGGGCGGCGGCGATCCGGTCATGTTCCAGCACATCTTCTGGTTCTTCGGTCATCCCGAGGTCTACATCATGATCCTGCCGGGCTTCGGCATCGCTTCGCAGATCATCCCGACGTTCTCCCGCAAGAAACTGTTCGGCTATCGGTCGATGGTCTATGCGACGGCGGCCATTGCGTTCCTGTCGTTTATCGTCTGGGGACATCACATGTTCACGACCGGCATGCCGTTCGTGGCCGAGATGTTCTTCATGATTGCTACGATGCTGATCGCAGTGCCGACGGGCGTGAAGGTATTCAACTGGGTCGCCACCATGTGGCGCGGCTCGATCACCTTCGAAACCCCGATGCTGTTCGCCATTGGCTTCGTCATGATGTTCACGATCGGCGGTTTCTCCGGGCTCATGCTGGCACTGGTCCCGGCCGATTTTCAGTATCACGACACGTTCTTCGTGGTTGCGCATTTTCATTATGTGCTTTACCCGGGCGCGATCTTCGGCACGATGGCGGCGGTGTATTACTGGCTGCCGAAATGGTGTGGTCACATGTACGACGAGCGCCTTGGCAAGATCCATTTCTGGACGGCAACGATCGCCGTCAACCTGACGTTTTTTCCGATGCACTTCGCCGGGCTCGCCGGCATGCCGCGGCGAATCCCGGACTACTCCCTGCAGTTTACCGATTTCAATATGGTATCCAGCATCGGCGCCGGCGTGCTGGGACTGACACAGGTGTTTTTCCTTTTTATCGTCATCAAGACGATTCGCGCTGGCGCCAGGGCAAAAGCGCGCGTGTGGGAAGGCGCCGAGGGACTCGAATGGGAGGTGCCGTCGCCCGCGCCGCTGCATACCTGGGATACGCCGCCGGTCATTGTTGAAGGTCAGGGACATTGAATCAGCGTTCGCGGAAAAAGCACACGCACCTGCTGCTCGCGCTGGCGGTCGGCATGTTCGGCTTCGCCTTCGCGCTGGTGCCGCTGTACGGCGTTTTCTGCGAGATCACCGGCCTGAACGGCAAGACCTCCTCGCAGGCTGCACTGCAGGATGAGATCGGAGCGTCCACGACGCCAGGCGAGCGGAAAGTGACTATCGAGTTTCTGGCCACGGCCGCCCGCGGCATGCCTTGGGAATTCCGGCCGAACGACAGTGAAATCGTCGTACGCCCCGGAGAGATGAACAAAACGACCTATTACGCTCGCAATCGCTCGCAGGAGGCGGTCACCGGTCAGGCCGTGCCGAGCGTTTCTCCGGGCCAGGCAGCGCAGTACCTGAAAAAGATCGAATGCTTTTGCTTCGAGCAGCAGGAATTGCCGGCCGGAGGCGAGATGGATATGGGCGTCACGTTCTTTGTCGATGTGGATCTGCCGGCCGACATCAGAAAGCTCACGCTGTCTTACACGATGTTCCGTCTCGGCGACGTCGAGCACGAGCACATAGCGCGCCACAACGAACAGGATGAGGCAAAAGACCTGTGAACACAGCACCGCGCTATTACGTTCCGCACGGCAGCATCTGGCCGATCGTCGGCGCGGTCGCGTTGTTCCTGACGGCGTTCGGCGCCGTAAGTCTCATCCACCAGAGCACCGAAAAGGTCGCCGCGGAAGGCGATTATGGAGCCCCGGTTTTATTTGTCGGACTGGCATTGATCGCGTTCATGATGGCCGGCTGGTTCAGTACCGTCATCCGGGAAAACCTGAAGGGCATGGTCAGCGACCTTCTCGACCGCTCGTTCCGCATGGGGATGGTCTGGTTCATCGTTTCCGAAGTGATGTTCTTCGCCGCATTCTTCGGTGCCCTATTCTATGCGCGGATCATTTCCGTTCCCTGGCTGGCCGGAGCCGGCAAAAGTCTGGACACCCACCTGCTGTTGTGGCCCGATTTCGCCGACACGTGGCCGCTGTTCAGAACGCCCGGCGGCACGATGAGCGAGTCGATGGGAGCCTGGGGCCTGCCGTTCTTGAACACGGTCATCCTGGTGACCAGCAGCCTGACCGTCACTTTCGCCCACTGGGGACTGAAGAAAAACCAGAGGGTGCGTCTGGCGCTGTGGCTGTTTTTGACGGTCGCACTGGGCGCCACGTTCCTGACGCTGCAAGTCGTCGAATACATGCACGCATTCGAGGAACTGGGCCTGAGTCTCGGCTCCGGAATCTACGGCTCGACGTTCTTCATGCTGACCGGTTTCCATGGCGCGCACGTCACGCTCGGCACGATCATGCTGACGATCATGCTACTGCGGGTGTTCCGCGGACACTTTACGCCGGACAACCATTTCGCATTCGAAGCAACAAGCTGGTACTGGCACTTCGTCGACGTGGTCTGGCTGTTTCTGTTTACGTTTGTTTACTGGTTTTAGGTCGGGTAGCGGCTCATGAAACCCAGACCGAGAAGCACAAGAAGCAATATCGCGAGCCCGACGCGGACCGTGAGTGACCGGACCGTTCGTTCGGTCTTGCCGCGATCCTCGACCAGGAAATAGAGGCCAAGGCCGAGACTGACGATGATCCCGACCATGACCAGAATAATGAGGAGATCGAACATCGGATTCTGAATGGCCGCGTCGAAATCGGTGGCTCATGGAATCAGGAACGCTAAATGATGTCAAGAACGGCGGAAATCATACTGAAGGTCGATCTGGACGGCGACAATCTGCCGACCCGCATCGAGTGGCAGGCGACCGAAGCGGCGGACGGCGGTCCTGTGCCCTGTCAGTCGATGATGTTGTCGTTGTGGAACGGCGAAAACAAAACGACCGCTGCCATCGACCTCTGGACGAAAGACACGACGATCGACGACATGAACCTGCATTTCTACCAGGTGTTTCACAAGATGGCGGACACTTATCTGCGCGCGACGAAGAATTCGGAGGTCGCCAAACTGATTCACGATTTCGGCGACGGCTTCGGCGATATGCTGCGAATACGCTGACATGAACGTGTCCATTGTGCCGACGCTGAGGGTTTTGAGACCTGCAGCCCTGCTGGTGCTCGTTGCGCTGATCGGCCTCGTGGTCGGGTATTTTGCCAACGCCGCGTTTTTCCCGGGCACCAGGCCGGAGCAACCGATCGCATTCAGCCACCGCATTCACGCCGGCGACAACGAAATTCCCTGCCAGTACTGTCATGTGCAGGCGCGGCGATCCATCTCGGCCGGCGTGCCGAGCGTAAACAAGTGCATGGGATGCCATACGGAAGTGGCGGCCGATCGTCCGCAAGTGCGGTTGCTTGCGAGCTACTGGGAAAACAAGGAACCGATTGCATGGATCAAGGTGCACGATCTGCCGGATTTCGTGCATTTCACGCACAAGCGCCACGTCGCGGCGGGCATCGAATGCCAGACCTGTCATGGAGCGGTCGAAACAATGGACGTGGTAAGTCGCGAGGCGCCCGTAAAGATGGGTTTGTGCCTGAACTGCCACAGGGACAACGCAGTGCAGTTCGGCACCGACTGCTGGACCTGTCACAAATAAGCTCAAGGAATCGGGTAGCACAATGTCCAGGGTAGACCGCAGAGAATTCCTGAAGCTGATCGGGGCAGGCGGTGTCGGCACCGGCGCCGGCTTCATGCTGGCGGAATCGATCAAGCATCCGGTCGAATACCTCATTCCGTATCCGGTCCCACCGGAGGAGTTCAGTCCCGGTATCGCCACCTGGTACAACTCGGTTTGCGGAATGTGTTCGGCAGGCTGCGGAATTTCGGTCCGCACTCGCGAAGGGCGCGCCAAGAAAATCGAAGGCAATCTATCGCATCCGGTGAATCAGGGCCGGTTGTGCGCGCTCGGTCAGGCCGGGCTGCAGCTTCTCTACAACCCGGATCGCGTGGTGGCGCCGATTTTTCAGAACGGCGATCGGGGCAGTGACGAATTCGTCGAGATCACCTGGGAAGACGGGCTGTCCCGCGCCGCGGAGCGCCTGAATGCGGCACGCGAGCGGAACGGCGGCATTTACTTTCTGAGTCAGGGCGTACGCGGCCACCTCGCGAATCTTTTTGAACTGTTCATGGACGAACTCGGTTCCGCTCATTTGCTGCACTACGACTTTGCCCATCCGCATGCCCTTTATGCAGCCAACAACCGGCTGTTCGGCGAGACTCATCTTCCCTATTACGACATCGGCAATGCGCGCTACCTGTTGTCCTTCGGCGCCGACTATCTGACCAACTGGCTCTCACCGGTGCACCACAGTCTGGGCTTCGGTCAAAGCCGGCAGGGCAAGGCCGGCGCGCGCGGTCGGTGCGTGCAGGTCGAGCCGCGGATGTCGTTGAGCGGCGCGGCGGCGGACGAATGGATCCCGGCGCGACCGGGCACGGAGGGTTATCTTGCGTTGAGCATTGCGCATCGGCTGGTTGCCGAGGGCCGCTATCGCGGCGGCGATATCGACGCGTGGCGCGCACGGCTTGCCGACTATGCCCCCGAGCGCATCGCCGCAACGACCGGTGTGGCGGAAGAGACCATCGCGCGTCTTGCCCGGGAATTCGCGCGCGCGGAACCCGGACTCGCAATAAGCGGCGGCTCTGCAGCCGCGCATACGAACGGTGTCGATACAGCGATTGCCGTCAATGCGCTCAATTATCTGACAGGCAACATCGGCAAACCGGGCGGCGTCGTGTTCAATCCGGACCCGGTGACAGGCGGTTCATCCGTTGGCCGGCAGGCGAACTACCGGGCGATGCAGAGCTTTGTCGAGAACGCCCGGCAGGGCAATATCGAGGTGCTGATCGTCAACAATACGAATCCGGTATTTACGCTTCCGGTTGCATCCGGGTTCAGGGACGCACTCACGGCGATCCCGACGATCGTCAGCCTGTCGAGCTTCATGGACGAAACGACGATTCTGGCCGACATCGTTCTGCCGAGTCATACCTACCTCGAGAGCTGGGGCGACGACATGCCGGAACCCGGCGTCGGCTTCTCGGTCGGCGCGATATCACAGCCGGTCGTCGCACCGCTTTACAAGACCCGCGCTACCGGCGACATCGTCCTCGGCCTGGCCGGCAAACTCGGATTCGCGGAAAGCCTGCCCTGGGCTTCCACGGAGGACTTCCTGAAGGCCGGGTGGCGGCAGATTCATGAACGCGGCGCGGGGGAATCCACTGACTTCGATGCGTTCTGGCGCGATGTCATCGTGTCCGGCGTATGGGGGGAAAACGTGCGGCGGAACGACAGCAAGGTCATCGACACAAGCGTCATCGAAGGCATCGGCATGCCGCCGCCGAGGTTTGCGGGTGACGACCGCGATTATCCGTTCATCCTGCATCCTTACCTGTCCACTGCGCTGCATGACGGACGCGGCGCGAATCTGCCCTGGATGCAGGAACTGCCCGATCCGATGACCGGCGTCGTGTACGGTTCCTGGGTGGAGATCAATCCGGTCACTGCAAAGGAGATGGGCTTCGAGGATGGCGACGTGGTCACGGTCACCTCCATACAAGGCAGCATCGAAGCGCCCGTACTGATGTTCCCGGCCATCATGCCCGGCGTGGTCGCCATGCCCATCGGTCAGGGTCATCATGCGCTCGGGCGATACGCGCGGAATCGCGGTGCGAACCCGATCGAGATACTGGCGCCGGAGACGGAACCCGCATCGGGCACCCTGGCGACGAGTGCAACGCGTGTGGCTCTGGCGGCAACCGGCAGGCGCGCGGCGCTGGTGAAAACCGGCGGCGAATCGCGGCAACTCGGCAGAGGCATCGTGCAGTCGGTCGGCAGTCACTCCGGCTCACCCGCACACAGCGCCAGATTGAACAGTATTCCTGTCGTGGTGGAGTCAGCATGAGCATCTGGGACGCATTCGTTGACAGTTGGCGGGAGTTCCGCAAAGACGGCTATTACGACGAATTCGACTACGCCTGGACGATGACGATCGATCTCGATCGTTGTACCGGCTGCGGCGCCTGCGTCACTGCGTGCCAGGCCGAAAACAATATCCCGATCGTCGGCGAGGAGGAGCTCGGGCGCGGCCGCGAGATGCAGTGGATCCGCATCGAGCGCTATTGGGAAGGCGAGTACCCGAACGCGAAGCTGAAGTTCATCCCGATGTTGTGCCAGCATTGCGACGCGGCTCCCTGCGAGACGGTCTGCCCGGTAACCGCCACCTACCACAACCAGGACGGCCTGAATGTGCAGGTATACAACCGCTGCATCGGCACGCGGTCATGCGCGGTGTATTGCCCGTATACAGTCAGATATTTCAACTACAACGATCACCACTGGGACGCGCCTCTGGAGCAGCAGCTCAATCCGGATGTCACGGTGCGTGAAAAAGGCGTGATGGAGAAGTGCACGTTCTGTGTACAGCGCATTCGCCAGGCCAAGGATCATGCAAAGGATGACAGCCGGCGTCGCGTCAGAGACGGTGAGGTACAACCGGCCTGTGTACAAGGCTGCCCGAGTGAGGCCCTGGTTTTCGGCGATCGCAAGGATGCATCGAGCCGTGTTTCGAAGTCGATGAGCGATGCGCGCGCTTACCGCGTGCTGGACGAACTCAATACTCAGCCGTCCGTGATCTACCTGAAGAAGGTCGATTCCGATGCAGACTGAAGAAAAACAACTGCAGTTTACCGATATCCACAACGATGTTGTCCGTTCTCTCGTCGTCACCGGGAGGAACTACTACATCTCGCTCGGCAGCGCCATTTTCGTGATGCTCGCCTGCTTCTTCTTTCCGTGGTTCTACCAGCTTTATTACGGCATCGGCGCGTCCGGCATGAACAGCCCGACTGTCTGGGGAACCTACCTCGCCAGCTTCATTTTCTGGATCGGCTTGAGCCATTCCGGGACGCTGTTGTCCTGTGTCCTGCACATCACCAACAGCCAGTGGCGCAAAGCGATGTACCGCAGCGCCGAAGCGATGACGCTGTTTTCGCTGACGGTCGCCGCGATGATGGTCATGGTGCATCTCGGGCGGCCGTGGTTCATTCACTGGGCGCTGCCCTACCCCAATCAGATGGAGTTGTGGCCGAATTTCCGTTCGCCGCTCCTGTTCGACGTGATGGCGATTACGACCTACCTCACCGGCAGTTCGATATTCATCTACATGGGCTCGATCCCCGATTTCGCGGCGGTACGCGACCGCACGACCGGCTGGCGGCATCACATGTACGTGCTTTTGTCGCTCGGCTGGCGCGGCACGGACACGGAATGGCACCGGCTCGGCTGGGCCTACACGTTTCTCGCGGTGCTCATCATTCCCCTGGCGGTTTCCGTGCACAGTATCGTGTCATGGGACTTTGCGATGTCGATCGTGCCGGGTCTGCATCAGACCATATTTGCGCCCTACTTCGTCGTCGGCGCCATCTACTCCGGTACCGCGGGCATCGTTACCGTGATGTTCGTTCTTCGGAAGTACATGAACTTCGAGCAGTACATCACGAAGCTGCACTTCGACAATCTAGGCAAACTGTTGCTGGTGCTTTCGCTGCTCTGGTCGTACATTAACATGCTGGAGCTTTTCACCGGCTGGTACAGCGGTACGTCGACGGAACACGAGCAGCTCAAGTACAAGTTGTTCGGATATTACGCGCCGCTCTACTGGGAGATGGTCCTGTTCTGCGGCGTGACACCGCTGCTGCTGATCTCGAAAAAGTTCAGGACGTCGTTCGTGCCGATGCTGGTCCTGTCGATAGCCATCAATATCGGCATGTATACGGAGCGATTCCTGATCATCGGAACGACGCTTTCCCGGCAATATCTGCCGGAGTCGTGGCGTGTGTATGTTCCGAGCCTCGTCGAATTGTCGATTATTGTCGGCTCCGTGGCGATGTTCGTCACCCTGTTCCTGCTGTTCGTCAAGATTTTTCCCAGCGTTTCCATTTATGAAGTCAAGGAGACGATGAAAATATCGAAGAGAGAAGGTATTCCGGAATGGCAAGCAACGCATTAGGGTTATTTCGCGATCCGGATTCGGCGCTCGAAGCAGCGAGGCGGCTGAAGGGCGCCGGATTCGCGCGGCCGGAATTGTTATCGCCGGTCCCGATCCACGGCGTGGAAGACGTGCTCGGGCCCAAGAAATCGGTAATCAAGCGGTTTACGTTTTTTGGCGGAGTCTTTGGAGCGTTGTCGGGGTTCTTGCTTGCGGCCGGTACCGCCGTTCTGTACCTGCATCCGACCGGCGGTCGGCCGATCATTACGTTCCCGCCGTTCCTGATCATCACCTACGAGATGACCATCCTGTGCGGTATTCTCGCCACCGTGCTGGGATTCCTGATCAGCGCCCGCTTCCCCGCCATTCGCGAGCGCGTCTATGTCCCGGAGGCCGGCGTCGACAGGTTCGCGGTCACGGTCGACTGCGGCAGCGAGGAACGGTTTGGCCGCGCCGAGGCGATCCTGCGCGAGGCAGGCGCCGAGACGGTCCGAAGCATCAGCGAGGGTGAATCATGAAACCGTCGAGACTCCTGGTATTTTCAATCATGACGGGATCGGCGTCGCTCGGCTGGGCATACCCGTGGGACCAGGACATGGTCGATCAGCCGTCGGAGAAGCCGCAGGAATCGGAGGCGCCTCCGGGACCCGGCTCCATTCCGATCGACGGCGGGGAAACCGTGCCGCTGCCGCTGACCGAAGAGCAGAGTTTCGACATGAAAGACGCGGCCGCCGCGATCGAGAACCCGGTGCCTGCAACCGACGAATCCATCGCGCGCGGCAAATATTTCTACGAGATCAATTGCCTCGTTTGCCACGGAACCGAAGGCCGTGGGGATGGGCCGGTCGGCCGCAAGTTCGTCGAAAAAGCGCCGGTCGATCTGAACGACGCCTATACACAGGATCAGGCTGACGGGCAGCTGTTCTTTACCTTGACGCGCGGCCGCGTCCTGATGCCTTTCTACCGTGATGCGTTGAGCCCATCGGAGAGATGGGACGTTATCAACTATGTCAAAAGCAATTTCGGTGAAGAATGAATAGTCCGAAATGTCAGCGTGGCGGCATCGCTTTCTGGCTGCTCGTCGTCCTGTTCCTCGCTGGCGCCGCGAGTCTTGTCTACGGGCTGTCGGACACCGGGGCGCGGCCCGATTTCGCGCTCCTCGCTGTCTCGTACCTGTTTCTCCTCGGGATAAGCCAGGCAGGCGTGGTATTTACCGCCATCCTGCGCCTCGTAAAAGCCGACTGGGGCAAGCCATGGTACCGCCTGGCCGAACTGTCGACGCTTGCCTATTTTCCGTTTGCGATTGCAGGCTTCCTGGTCATTTTCCATTACGCCAGGGACGATCTCTTTTACTGGCTGCAGGCGTCACCGGAGGATCATATCAGTCCGTGGCTTAACATCGACTGGCTTATGGTCAGGAGCCTTGGAGGCCTGCTGCTGTTTTACACTCTTGCCGCGATCTACGTCAGAAAGAGCCTGCGGCCGGATCTGGCCAGCGGCCAAGAAGCGTCGTCCATCGATCACGATGAGGTGGAGGGACAGCTGTACCGGTTTTCACCGATCGTGTTGCTCGGTTTCGTTGTCTGCAACACGTTCATCGCCTGGGATTTCGCCATGATGCTGATACCGCACTGGCACAGCACCGTGTTCCCGATTTACTACTGGTTCGGCAATATTTTCGCCGGGTCCGCCGCCATGATGGGTATCGTCGCGGTAATGCGAAGAATAGACGGCGGCCGGCATTTCGGCACGAATCAGATAAAGAGTCTGGGGATGCTGATTACCGGCTTCACGCTGATGTGGCTTTATTTCTTCTGGGCGCAGTTCTTTGTGGTTTGGTTCGGCAATCTGCCGCGGGAGACCGAACCACTGTGGCGACAGATGTATGGCCATTACAGCCCATACTTCTGGAGCATGATGACGGGCTGCTTTTTCGTGCCGTTCGTCGCCTTCCTGTTTGCTGTCGTCAAACGATCCGTGTTCGCCATGTGCATCGTCGCGTTGGCCATCAACGCCGGCGTCTGGATCAACAAGTATCTGATGATCGTTCCGGTCTTCTCGCCCGACGACCTGCCATTCGATCGCTGGATCGACGTCACGCTCGCGCTTGGACTGCTTGCCGGCTTTCTCGCGGTCATAGCGATGCTGACCAGGCGACTGCCTGTATATTCAGAGTGGGAAATGAGGCGCGAATCTTGATCATCCATGATGACAAGTTGGCGCGGCAGGGAGGACTCGCAACGGATGAGGATTCCGAGTATGGGGACGGCATGCCGGCCCATAACTTCATCATAAATGCCGGAGCGATTATTGCCGTGCTGCTGGCAATTCCGAGCCTGTTCATCGGCCTTTTCGGCGCGGCTGGCGTCATCACGGGACAGAAACTGGTCGCCGGCGGCCTGGGCGCCGCCTGGGGGTACATGGCCGTCGTCGGTGCCTACGAACTGAACCGGTGCAAATTCAACTGGAAACGAGGCAGCAAGTACCGGGATCAACACCTCCTGGCGGGGTCCCTGGCGGTATGCATCGGGCTTGCGATCGGCGGCGCTGTGCATGAAACGATGCCGGCGGTGGCGGTCGTTCCGGCAATCTCGGCCATCAAGCAGGCAAACGACGGACACGAGTGGAAGGTCCTGTCCGTGGTGCACGCAATGCTTTTGCTCGCGGGGATCGGCGCCGCTATGTGGCTTTACTCGAAAAACGATACAGGCATCGCAATCCTTGAAAGAATCGCAGCAATGCCGTGACGAGGCGTTGCGTATGCCGAATTTCATATTTCAGAACGCCCTGGAGACTGGCGTGTACGTGGCATGGAAATCCTTGGCTTTTTCCATCGTGGTCTCCCCTGCAATCACAAGCGTACCTGTAGACCCTTGTCCTTCGCCAGCACGATTGCCTGCGCACGTGACTGCACGCCGAGTTTCCCGAAAACCTTCGTAATGTGATTGCGTACCGTCTTTTCGCTGATAAAGAGCTGACGGCCTATCTCGGCGTTGGTACAGCCGCCGGCAATGCGCAGCAGAATCTCACGCTCCCTCGGCGTCAGTACCTCGAACAACGGATCCTCGTCATCGTCTTGTGGCGTCACGCCGGTAAACGCCAGCACGGCCTGCTTGAAACGATCCCACGCCGGCTCGTCCTCGAGAAGGATGTGATTGCGCGACTGCAGTTGCACGAACTGTGCGTTCGGAATTCGTGTCGCGAGCCGCTTGCCCTCGGAAAATGGCACGGCTTCATCATCGATGGAATGCAGCACCAGCGTCGGTACGTTAACGTCGGGCAACAGCTCGCTCACGTTCACCCGGCCGCGCTCCTGCATCAGGCGAGTCGCGATCTCGGGCTTCGTTGTCCTGCGGCACAGTTCGTTGAACCAGTTGATCTGTTCCTGTGTCGCTCCCGGTATAAAGCGCGCGGTAAAGAGCTGCCGATACACCGGGTTGTTCTGGCCCCAGCCTAGTTTCGTGAGCTGGGTGATGGCTAGATAGCGCTGCGCATCTTCGGCTGAATCACGCTGCGCCCAGCCGCGTGAGTAGGCGCCGTACAGAATCAGGTGAGAGACGCGTTCGGGGTAGCGCGTGGCGTAGCTTACGGCCGCCGCGCCGCCCTGCGAGATACCGAGCAGGATGAAGGGTGGCTCCGGCGTCGCTGCCTTGACGACCGTGTCGAAGTCGTCGAACCAGCGTTCCTGCGACAGGTCGGCCACCTCCCAGTCGCTCATGCCGCAGCCGCGCTCGTCGTAGCGAATCAGGCGAAAGTGCCCGGCCAGGAAATGAATCCAGTGTCGCCACACCGGGCTATCCCAATCGAACTCCAGATGTGACAGCCAGTTCGATGCCTTGACGAGCGTTGGGCCGCTGCCCGCGGTCGACCAGGCGAGGTTCACGCCGTCCGCCGTGCGCGTGATTCTGATGGTCTGCTGCATGGCCGTTTTACGCCCGCCCCGACGGGATTTGCGGGCCAGTCTACTCCGCGTCGGGACAAAGCTCACCGGTAAAGTTGCGAAAATCGCGGCAAAACGGGACATCCGTCCCATAGTCGGAGCGCCTGAATTCACGGACTATTTTCCCACGACTTTTCACTCAACTTCGCGCCGCCGAGCGCCAGGGAGACCCTCATGTTCGACGCCATATTCGCCACCAACACTGAGCGCTATGCCCGTTGCATCGACATTTCGAAGCGCGTCCGCTGGGACATCGACAAAGACGTAATTCGCAACCGCACGCTGGACGTGGGGCAGAAGTTCTTGCCCGACGGCCTGTCGCTGGTCCACGAACTGGACTTCCTGACCGGGTCCGAGGAGCTTTTCCTGAGCCAGGTCCAGGGCCGCACGTACGCAAACCTGTTCGGCCTCGTCGAGCGCTACATCAACGCGAAAATCCTCGAGATCAGCAAGGAACACTGGTTCGGCGACCAGACCGCACTCGAAGGGCTGGTACGTTTCAGCGATGAAGAACTCAAACATCAGGAACTGTTCCGCCGCATCGAGCAGTTGGCAGCCAAAGATATGGCCGCCGGCTACACGGTCATTGCGGATCCGAATGAGGTTGCGAAAATGGTGTTGAGCAAGAGCACCTGGGCAGTACTGGCGCTCACCTGTCACATCGAGATCTTCACGCTGGTCCACTACAAGAAGAGCATCGAGCCGCAAACCGACCTCTCGCCGTTGTGGAAGGACGTGTTCCTGCATCATTGGCGGGAAGAGTCCCAGCACGCGATCATGGACGAACTCGAATGGCACCGCGAAGACGCGAAGCTGTCGCTCGAGGAACGCGACCAGGGTGTCACCGATCTGATCGACCTTGTTGTCGCCGTCGACGGCATACTGCAGGGCCAGGCTGACGCCGATGCGAGCTACTTCATCAACACCTGCAAGCGAGCATTCAGCGACGAGCAGCAGCAAGCGATTTACGACAAAGTGCTGCAAGCCTACCGCTGGCAATACATCGTCTCCGGCATCCAGGACGGGCGCTTTCTGGGCGTGCTGACCGGCATGATCACCAGGGAACAGAGCGACCGCATCACAACGGCCCTCGGTCCGTTGATGTAAAGCATGATGGCGCACTCCTTGGCCACCGCGCCTAACGGGGCTCGCTGAGCGCTAGCGCTGCAGTGAGACAAAATCCGCCAGACCGAGCAGATCGCCTATTCGGTCGATGCAGAGGTCGGGGGGCGGATCGAAGACCGTGTCGGCCGACTCAAGCGCGTAATGGCCCTGGCGCACGAAGACCGTGGTCAGCTTCTCGCCGAGGACGTGCTTCATCGCCTCCAGCAGCCGCGGCTTGTCGTCGACCATCACGTAATGCGATGCCGGGTAGCGTCGCTGCATCTCTTCCAGCGTTCGCTCCTTGTGCAGGTAGATCAGGACCCGGCCTTCCACCGCATCCCAGATGCCGGAGCGCTGGACCTTGCGCGGCTGGAATACCACGTCGCCATCCGACAACACGACCGGCAGGCCCAGGGTGCGCAGATGGGCGATCGCATCGAAGGTGTGCGGATACAGGCACTGGTCGAATGGATACTCGAGCATGAACGCCGACATCTGCAGCAGGTCCGGATCGTTGTCCAGGCCGCTGCGGAACTTCTGCAGCGCGGCCAGAAAATCGGCGTAGCCCAGATCGTCGCGCAGCCTGCTGTAGATCGCCCAGTAGCGTTCGCGTTGCGCTCTGCTGAAATCCCGTTCGAGGCGCGCGCCCAGATCCGACTTGAATCGGTCGTTGTCGAGCAGGGTATTGTCGACGTCGAGCAGGAACACTACGCCGTTCGTCGCCGCCACATTGTAGGGTTCGGGCATTATCATGTCGGTGAACGCTGCAGTAACCGTACCAGAACGAGCTTACGTCCTATTCTATCCCCAACGCCGCGGCGTTATCCTGTCAGCATCGCGCGCTTGAAGATAGCGAACTGGTTCTGGTGGATTCGGCGGCGCGAGCCCTGAATGCAACTTGAGGAGATAAAACCATGCCAACCCTTTACACCATGCCGGGAACGTGTTCCCTCGCACCGAATATCGCAATCGCCTGGCTCGACGCTCCGGTCGAGATCCACAACATGCCCTATGGCGACCATAAAAAGGACGACTATCTCGCCATCAATCCGAAGGGCAAAGTGCCGGCGCTCCAGTTCGACGACGGCGACG
This sequence comes from Woeseiaceae bacterium, assembly GCA_050738315.1. Classification (GTDB taxonomy): domain Bacteria; phylum Pseudomonadota; class Gammaproteobacteria; order Steroidobacterales; family Woeseiaceae; genus IDS-8. The sequence goes on along the minus strand of JBOHZD010000334.1, from coordinate 20,300 downwards.
TACTCACGGAAGCCGCGGCGATTCTCGCGTACCTGGGAGCGCAATACGGCAGCAAAGACTATGCGCGCGACACGCGACTTGGGCGCAAAGAGGCCGAAGCGCTCTCCTACATGACTTCGGAGGTGCATGCGTCGTACGGACCGCATTTTTCCCCCCAGGCGTTTGCGGACAGTGAAGCGGCGCAGGCAGAGATCAAGCGCAAGACGTATCAGAAGCTCGACGTCCACTACAAGCGGATGGATGGGATCCTGATGGAGAACGGCGGAACCTGGTATCTGGGCAAACGATCCTTCGCGGATGCTTTTCTTTATGTGCTGACGCGCTGGCTTGACAAGACGCCGATGTCGATCGGCGACTATCCGGCGTCAAAAGAGCACCGGGCGCACATGGAAGCGGACAATGGCGTCAAGACTGCACTTCAGCGCCAGAATATGAAGCCGCTTGCCTGATGCCATTGCGATACATCGCGCTGGAGTACCAGTTGATGTAGCATTCACCGCGTTTGTTGCAGTAGAGCCTGCCGTTCATTCATAACGCAGTGCTTCCACGGGATTAACCGTCGCCGCGCGCCGTGCCGGCAGATAACCCGCAACAAGCGCCACCAGGCTGAGTGCAACGACAGCGACGATCAGCACATACGGATCGTATGCCTGCAGCTCGTACAACAGGGATTCGGCAAAGCGGCAGATGATCACGGCGGCGGTCAGACCCACCACGGCACCAACCAACGTCATGCGCACGACACGACCCATGATCATGCGCCACAGGCGGCCCGGCGCCGCGCCGAGCGCCATGCGCAGTCCCATCTCGCGTGTGCGCTGCGCCACGGTATAGGCAAGCACGCCGTAGAGGCCGATCGCGGCCATCGCGGTAGCGAGCAGGGCGAAGGCGCCGGACAATACGCCCACAAATCGATCGAGGAACACGTTCTCGCGAATGGTTTGCGGCAGGGTTGTCAGGTCGTCCAGCGGTAATTGAGGATCCAGCCGTGCCACCACGTCCCGGATACTGTTCATAAGCCGCGTTGGAACGATCGTCGAACGAACGTAGAACGTAAGCCAGCCGAGATTGCGGTCCTGCCGTTGAGGCATGTAATAAATAGGTGGGGCTTCTTCCTTGACGTCGGCATACCGGGTGTCCGCGACCAGTCCGATGATCTCGACATTCAGATCGTCAGTGCCGCCGGACGCCATGCGTCTGCCGACGACATCGCGGCCCAGGCCGAACTTTTCGGCAAAGCGCTCATTGACGATGGCCACCGGAGGCGCATTGATCCCATCGGCTCGCGTGAAGTCGCGGCCGGCCAACAAGGGAATACCCAGCGTGCGGAAAAAGCCCGGGCTGACCTTGTTGATATTCGCATTGGCATCGGCGTCCGGCGCCGCCTCGAAGCCTTCGACGGACACATTGCCGCCCCATCGGTTGTTGGTGAGCAGCGGCACCATGGAGGAAGCTGCAGCCGACACTCCCGGCAGCGCCGCCAGTTCGTCATTGACCCGCTCGAAGAGTTGAGCGGAGCGCTCCGCGTCGTAGCCATTCTGGATCGGCGAAATTTCGAAGCTGACGACAGAATCCGCGTCGATACCCAAATCTACCTGGCTGACGTTTAACAGACTCCTGGTAAACATGCCCGCCAGAATCAGCAATGCCATCGATAGCGCGATCTGTAATGTCGCGAGCGCAGTGCGTATGCGCGTCGCGGCCCGGCCTCCCGCGGGCTGGCTTGAGTGACCCTTGAGTACCGCGCCGGGTTGCACCCAGATACTTTGAAACGCCGGTAATAGTCCGAACAACAGAACGGTACCGAGCGCCAGCAGCGCCGCGAAAGCCACGACCGATGCATCCATTCCGAACTGGATGCCGGCGCTGATCTGCGTGGGCACGAGAACGTCGAACAGGCGCAGTGTCGCAGCCGCCACCAACAGTCCGGCAAGTCCGCCCAGCATTGCCAACAGAGTAGATTCCGTCAGGAGTTGCACGAATAAATGCCGGGATCTGGCGCCGACGGACAGGCGAACGGCCAGTTCGTCGCGCCGTCCGGCGGCGCGCACCAGCAACAGGTTCGCAACATTCACGCAAGCGATCAGAAGCACGAAGCCGGCGACACATAACAGCAGGATCAGCGGTGTGCGCGTCTCGCCGCGCATCGAACTCTGTCCGCGGGCGCCGGGCTCGAGTTCGATTTTCGTATCGAGAAAGCGCGCCATCGTCTGCTCGGACATGAAGTCGTTTTGCGGCGCTTCCACTTCATGCATGATGGCGCGGAACGGCACGTTGATACCAGCGGCGGCCTGTTCGAGAGATGCACCGGGTTTCATCCTGGCGAACAGGTACGCCCAGTAACTGTGGCGCGACTCGTGATCGTCGGGAAATGCGGGGCGCAGCAACCAGCGCAGTGAGATGGGTACGAACACCTGAGGGTCGGCACCCAGCGTGGTGCCGTTGAAGCCGCGCGGGGCGACGCCGACGACGCTCAGCGGTTCGCCATTCACAATGAGAGTCTTGCCGAGAACTCCGGGATCGGCGCCGAAACCGGACTGCCAGTATGGGTAACTCAACACCGCCACGCGGCTCTCGGCCACAACCCGATCGTCGTCTCCGACCAACAGCCGTCCCAGTGACGGCGTCAAGCCAAGCACGGAAAAGTAGTTGCCGGACACGAGCATTCCTTCGGCGCTTTGCGTCCGGCCGGCGAACGCGAGACTCGCCGAAAAGCCGACATGCGCGGCGATACCGGTGAAGACTGTCTGTTCGCGCTGCAGGTCGCGGAACATCGGATAGCTGAAGACTTGCTCGACACTTCCGGCGCCGCTGACCGAGACAGAACCTGCTTTCGGTCCCGGTGCGGCGATGTTAACGAGTGCCTCCGGGTTCGGGACCGGCAGCGGTTTCATCAGCACCTGATAATATAGCGAATAAATCGCCGTGTTCGCGCCGATGGCGAGCGCCAGAGTCAAAACGACAGCGACGGCCAAGGCAGGGCGTTTTCTCAGTTGCCGGACACCGTACTTAAGGTCATCCCCAAGATGCATTATGCAGATTCCTCGAGATTGCCGGTTGGAGCGATTAGATTCAGTAGCGTTCGGATGGGCCTATTTCTTTGAATGACTCCTATTACACCTTTTGAGCGCGCAGCGCATCTGCACAAGCTCTCGGCCGCACCGCTGGCCGGGCTGCTTCTCGGGATGCCCCGTTGACCGAGCTGCGGTTTTTTTGCCGCGCATCCAGATGTGGTTGCGAGCGGCTGCCAGAAAACACCGGAAGCATTGCGCAGCAGCGACGATTACCTCGGCAATTTCTTCGCCGGCGTCGGTAGCGGCAAGGCAGATCTCGATCGTGATGGAGAAGTTAGTTTCATCGAAGCGCACTGGTTTGCTGGCGTGACACTGGAAGATCACCAGATTCCGTATGACAGCTTCGATACCCTGGTCGATGCGTTCTGGCAATGCAGCGGCGATGCGCTTCCGGCCGAGATCGAGTACTCAGAGTTGCTCGACCTCGCCGAAAGGTTCGGGTCCAGTGAAGAGCAGTGGGCAGTGCAGGAATTCAAATCGCTCACGCCTGCCGACACGCGGATAACCACGACCCGGGCACTCGAAATCAATCTGGTCGCTCTTCAGAGGATAACGAACATGGCCGAGGCCTCCTCAGCCAGCCGTAACGCGAAGATGGCATTGGAGTACCCGCTCGTCATGTCGTCGCTGGCGCGGCGACTTATCTGGCGCTCCTACGAAACTCCCAGCGAGGAGAGCATCGCGATCGCGAAGTGCGCCGACCAGAGTGTCGCAGAGTTTGTACGCGGCGCGACTGTACGGGAATGACGCGTCACGCCAACCCGTTCGCTCCACTATTGCGGGACGCGCGTGAGTTGCGTGTACGTCATTCGCCAGCGACCGTCGTACCTGGCCCAGACGTGGGCGATGCGCAGCAGGCGCCTCTGATGCCTGCCATCCTGCGTCCAGCTCAGATGCAAGAGCCCTCCCGTCAGAGCGGTGTTACCCCACACTTTCGTCACCGGCTGTTCCATCACGTAGGGATCGATTCTGAACCCCGGTAAGTTGAAGTCGGCGAGGTACTGCTGCTTGTTCTGCACCGTCGCGTCGGAGTTCACGAGCAAATAGTCTTCGGCGACAAGGTCCCCGAGCGCCGCAGTGTCGTTGCGGATTGTCGCCTGGTGGTAGTCGTTCACCGCTTTCGCAAGATCGGGCGGCAGCTCGCCGGTCCCCATCGGTGCGGATTCCGCTGCACTCGCCATCCCTGCCGCGGCCAACGTCGGCGCCATCACGGCCATCGCCAGCAAGGTTCGGCGCGCCAGGTCGGCGCCATCGTCAACTCGGCTATGCATGGACTTTCGCCCCGCGCGCATGAATTCGCTCTGATGCTATCGAGTCGTGTGATTACTCACTATATCCAATTCCTGCGGGGCGCTAAGGCCACTCGGAAGAACCGCGTGCCGTGGTGGATCGCGCGTGGCGTCGTTTTCCTTTGCCGTCGGGGATCCGTCGACCCAGATTGGGCCGGCGGGATGCATGACGGCGAATGTATTGGGGATAAGGCCCAAGGTATTGGTGTCGACTGCGCGGCTGCTCCACGTCCGCGCGACGAGCACGGCGGGATGTTCACCCAGGGATTCCGCGATCACGGGGAGCGGTAGCGAAGTGGCCACTAAGGCTGCGGCTAGCGAGCGTAGGGTTTTGGTGTTCATTGCATGTCTCCTTGAAGCGTTTTCAACGATCGGTGACTGCAATATAATTGGCCGCCAGACAGGGATAAACTGGCAAAAAGCGGAATCACTGTCCGGGAGTGCGGACAATGGATCGACTGCTGGCTTTACGGGCATTCGCCCGCGTCGTCGAACTGGGCGGATTCACGAAAGCGGCCAATTCCCTGCAGTTGTCGAAGACGACGGTGAGCGACCTGGTGCAGAACCTCGAGAAGCACCTGGGGGTGCAATTGCTCCAGCGCACCACGCGGCGTGTGACCGTCACTCCGGACGGTGCCGCGTTCTATGAGCGCTGCGCGCGCATCCTTGCGGATCTCGACGAGGCAGAGGCGTCAGTCATGCAGGCGCACGGTTCCCCGAAGGGGAGACTCCGCGTCGACTTGCCCAGTGCGCTCGCGAGGCTTTTCATCATTCCACAACTGCCGCCGTTCCTTGCCCGCTATCCTGATCTGCGATTGGAGTTGGGGATGGGGCTTCGACCGGTGCATCTGCTGGAAGAAGGCATCGATTGCGTGGTGCGCGTCGGCATGCAGCCGGACTCGAGCCTGGTCGCACGACGAGTCGGCACGATGAGCTTCGTCTGTTGTGCGAGCCCGGCGTACTTGCGGGAGCATGGAACCCCGCGCAAGCCCGAGGAGCTATCGGCCCATCGGTGCGTCAACTATCTTTCAAATCGCACCGGACGAGTCATCGACTGGGAATTTGCGCGAGGTCGACAGAAGGTCGCACTCACACTCGATGGGGTGTTGGCGGTGAACGATCACGACGCCTATGTTGTAGCGGCTCTCATGAGTTTTGGAATCGTGAAGGTTGCGAACTACTTGGCGCGGCCGTACCTCGAGTCGGGGCAGCTCACGCAGGTACTCACTGACTGGACGGCGGAACACTTACCCATATCGGTGATATATCCGCAAAGCCGCCACCTGTCGCCAAAGGTGCGCATCTTCGTCGACTGGGTCAGCGAGCTGATTCAGCAGGATCCAATCTTCCAGACGCGCTAGCCGGCGATCGACGCCATGGTTGCGGATGGCCGACTCGAAGAGCGAGCCTCGTCCTGCAGTTAATACACTGGCGATATGGCCTCTACGAGACGAGATGGTCGATGACCGGGCAGATTGATTCCTCCCGGTTCGCGTCGCATTCGGCGACCCATCGGGCGAGTTCGCGACGCAGACTGCGTAGCTCCCTGATACGAGTATCTACAAAGTCGAGTTTCATGGCGGCCAACTCGCGCGTTGCGCGGCATGATCTCGCGGCCCGCAGTTTCAAGAGCGCTTTTATCTCGGCCAGGGTGAATCCGACTGCCTGCGCCCGTTTGATAAAGCGCAAGCGCGCCACATCCTCATCAGAGTATCGCCGGACGCCGCCCGGTGGCCGCAATGGTTCGGGGATCAGTCCGCGTCGCTGATAGTAGCGGATGGTCTCGACATGGACACCGGTCGCCGCAGCAAATCGGCCAATGGTATAGGACTGGGGCATTGCTTGACTCCGTACCTGACTACGGACCTTATACTTTCAACCGAAGTTCCGTGACCTCCCGGATGAGGCTCCATGCGATGGACGGAAAGAAAATTACAGTAGGCGCAGCGGGCGGCGCAGTGGGACTCGGCGCTTTCTCTGCTGCGATCGGAGCGTGCTGCGGCGTACCCTGGGCGGTCGCTTTGCTGGGCGTGTCCGGTGCCGTCGTGCTCGCGCGTCTGGCTTTTCTCTTGCCCTATGCGCTGGCCGGCGCGATCTTGCTCCTGGGGGTCGCATTCTGGTTCGCATATCGCCGAGGTCTTGTTGCTGTCGACGGCACCTGCGAGGTGACAAATCGGCAGCGGCTGCAGTGGCTTGTCTGGATAGCCGCGTTTCTGGTCGCCGGACTGGCTGCCCTTGCGCTGGCACCTTTTGTCACCTTTTGATCGGAGGCGCAACATGTACAAGTCTATTGCGACGCTCTACATTCCCATCTCGCTGTGTGCCATGTCCGGCTGCACGCCTGCCGACAGCGACCGTGCGGCCGTACCCGCGCCCGCATACGCGGTGCTCGATGACCAAAGCAGTCAGTTGCGCGACGACTTTAATCGTCACAGAGGCTCAGTACGTTTGCTGTTTGTGATCGATCCGATCTGCCCCGGCTGCCTGCGGGGCATCGACGACATGAACAAGGATCTCCTCGCCAAGTCCAGCGATCCACGGTTGAGAACGTTCGTGGTGCATGTGCCGGTCATTGGCGCGACCCGGAAAGACATCATCCCGTCGATGAAGTTGTTGCAGAACCCGCACGTCAGGCACTACTGGAACGGGTCGGGAGCGTTCGGCCGGGAGCTTGCAAGGGCGGTGGGGCTCCGCCGCGGCGATGAACTCGTATACGCATGGGATGTCTGGTTGTTGTACGGACCGGAAGCGGTCTGGGACGATAGCGGTCCTCCGCAACCCCGCGTGCTCATGCATCAGCTGTGGGAGCTGCAGGAGAACGAGGACTTTCCGTTTCTGGACAGCGAAGTCTTCGCACAGCAGACGAGTCAACTTCTCGCCCGGCTTCCACCCCCAGCATCCACGCCGAATTCGGAGTAAACATGTTTATGGACAAAACCTCATCGCCGGATACGACCTGTCAATTGACGTGTCCGGAATGCGGGCGCGTCTCAATTGAAATCATGCCGACTGATGCCTGCGTATATTTCTACGACTGTGCGGGTTGCGGCGCGATGCTCCGCCCGAAATCGGGAGACTGTTGCGTTTTCTGCTCCTTCGGCTCGGTTCCCTGTCCGCCTGTGCAGGCTGCGCAGTCTTGTAGCGCGAGTCGGTGATGGACATGACTCTGAGTATCAACGATCTCAAGGTTTATGTGCCCGCGAAAGACTTCGAGCAGTCGAAGCGTTTTTACACGGCGCTCGGATTCAGGATGTCCGAAGGATGGGGCGGTACGGCCGATTTCGAACTCAACGGCAATCGATTTCGGCTGCAGGATTATTACGTCAAGGACTGGGCCAACAACTTCATGATCGTCATGGGCGTCGATGACGCCGAGGCCTGGCATCGGCTGGCGCTGGAGATTGCGGACAGCGGCGAGTTCGACGGCGTCCGCATCAAGCCACCGGAAACCGTCGGCGATTCGCTGGTGCTGCACGTCGTCGATCCATCCGGGGTGCTGCTCGTCTTTGTTCAATAGCTTGTAACCCATTCGCGCTCGGGTAATTTGGATCGTCTAGGCTGGTGCGCTCGACGAACCCGGCTTTGCCAGGGCGCCCGCAACAATCCAGGCAGCGCCCCAGAACGCAACGCATACGAACAGGCTGGTCAGCTCCCGCCTGTCACCCGAATAAGTCTCCGGATGCTCGATGATCCTGGGCAGGTGCAGCGTCAGCGCCCACGACGCATACATGAACCCCGCCAATATCGCGGCCCATCGCGCCACGACCCCGGTTGCGATGGCAACGCCCGCCGCAAAGTGTCCTGCGCCGGTCAGGTATGCCCAGAACAAGGGCCAGGGATACTGAACCGGCGACAATGCCACCAACGCTGCCACGCTTTCGGGATAGATGAAATGCAGAATACCGAAGACCGGCAGCGAGACACCGAACGCAATGCGGCCGGCACGAAGGAGCCGTGCGGCGTGAACCGGATTGCCCGCGCTTCCCGCCAGGATCAGTGCGGCGCCAGCGAGCCCCAGGGTTTCAAAAGTGCGGATCCACCAGGGTGAGCGCAATAAGGCGGGGTCGGTGAAGGCGCCGGGTACGTGCAGCGCCACGATCCAAAGCGCGAACAAGATCGCCAACGCGATCGATGCCGGGTAAGCCCTGTAGTTCGCGAGAATCGCCAGGCCCGCGACGAGCAGAATGATGCCGGTCGCTACGGCCAGCAGGCTGTATCCCGGCATCGATGCCGGCACGGGTTGCAGCGAATTGAGGAAATCGACGGAGACCAGGCAAATTACGCCAAAGCCAATGACGGCCGACGTGTAGATGATTCGGCCAGCCGATAAGAATTGGATGCTCAATACCACTGATCCACAGGCATTTCTGGTGTCCAACCATGAAGACTAAACCGCGAGAGAGTCTGCAGAAAGTACCAATTAACGCCGGATGACCGGACCAGTTGGTCGATGCCGTGCCTGGCCGTTAGACTATTATTGAACTGGAATCGCGCGCGGACGCCGCGGGTAAGCGTCGAGGAGATATTGATCATGCAATACATGCTGTTGTGCTGTATCAACGAGGATCGTTGGCAGGGGCTCGACGAGAGAGAACGGGACGGGGTCATGCAGGACTACGGCACCTGGATGCGCGAGCTGGACGAGTCCGGCAACCACGTCCTTTCCCGTCGGCTGCAGCCTAGCGCCACGGCCGCAACAGTCCGCGGCAACCCCGGGAAACCGAGCGTCGTGGACGGTCCGTTCGCGGAAACGAAGGAGCAGATCGGCGGATTTCATCTGGTCAACGCCGCGAATCTGGAGGAAGCCGTCGCGGTGGCCGAGCGCATTCCGACCCTTCGTGTCGGCGGAACCATTGAAGTCCGCGCGCTGAGGCCGGAGTCGCTCTGACGACAGGGAAAAACTGCCGGCCAGAACAGGCCTCGGCCGCTTGAGGATCGCCCGGTATGCTGGAAACGCGACGCTTACTCGCCTTCCAGCATTTGTCCGCGGATTTCGCCCGCCGGGAAGACATCGCTGTGCACGTTGGCGTAGATCAGACCGTCACGCATCGCAAACGCCAAGGCAACAATATTGTTGACGGGTCTTCCGACAAACTCCAGGCAATCCGCGCCGGTGAAATCGGCGTTCGTCAGCGTGCCGCGAATCCTTCGCCCGTCAAATACGAGCGGACCCGGATTCGCCAGCCCGAAGACCACCGGGCCGTTCTGGCCGGGCCGGCCGCAATGGAAGTGAGCCGCGGCGAAAGTACCCGTCAGCCCATTAACCGTCAGATTGACGCTGACATCCGTGAAGGCATGGTTGAATTTCGCGTGGATCCTGCCGGATGCATCGGTGTCCGTGCCCCCGGGTATAAAAGTTCCGGCGTCATCGAAAACAACCTCCTGGGCGCCGGACAGGGTTGCCTCAAAACGACGGTCGTCGGCGTATGCCAGGCCCGCTGCGGCCAATGCCGGCAGACAAAACAGGCCCATGGCGATTCGGGAGCTGAGTGACTTGTTCATGCGTAAATCTCCTGCGGCATCGCGCCTTTCAGCGACTGTAGTTGTTTCGTTAGTACCGTTAAGCGTAGTAGAAGGTTCAACGGTCTGCGGCACATTTTCGACGATCTCTGACATCAACGGGCCGATCAGCGCACGATCATATTGCGTGGCGCGTTTGTCAGAAATTCGCAGCCGTTGTCCGTCACGACCACAGTGTCCGACAGAAAGGCGTCGCCCTGGCCGGTACGCATCAGCCACGACATCAGGTGAAAAGCCATGCCCTGCTCGATGAGCATGTCCGAACCCTGGCGAAGGCCGCGCGGCACGCCCGAGCCCGACCAACTCGGCGGGAAGCCGATACCGACGAGATAACCGCAATGATGACGGTGGTAGTGCTTCAGCCCGGCCTTGTCGATGCAACGTTTCCACGCCTGGTAGACCCAGTCCGCGGTGACGCCGGGTTTAAGCGCGTCCGCGGCGGCAAGTTGCGCCTCGATGCAGATTTCGCTGGTTTTCTGCGAGCCCTCCAGCGCCTCGCCGATGTGTAACAGGCGGCCGACGGGCGCATGGTATCGCCAGAAGCAGCCGGACATTTCGAGAAACAACAGGTCTTTCGCCGACAGGTTTTCGCTGTCCCACGTGCCGTGCTCATGATCCAGTGTGCGGGTCGAACGAATCAGCGGCACGAATGCCGGGTAGGTACCGCCGCGTTGAATCATTGTGTGATAGACGATCGCCGCGACGTCGCGGTTCGGGACACCGGGGCCGGCCATGGCGATGCCGGACATCACCATGGCGTCGGAAATCTCCGCTGCTCTGCGGGTACATTCCAGCTCCGTCGGCGACTGAACGATGCGGCAGTCGTTGATCAGGTCGCCGGCGTCGGACCAGCGGACTCCGGACATCCTGCCGACAAAGCCCTCCGCGGTTTTGTACGGCAGAAATGAGCTGTTTTTCTCGAATGCAACCCTGGCAGACGACAGACCCATGTCCTTCAGCGCCGCGCAGGTGACCGCCACCGGCGCCGACAGGTCGGCGTCCTTGCCGTCATTGCCGTGGATCGAAATTCCGAGGCTCATGGACGAGGGCCTGAGTCCCGCGCCTTCCGCCTCGCTCGTCGGCGCGGAAAGGGTAATATCCTCGCCGCGGTCCGTTGGCTGGGGCAGGGGATCGATGCCGTCCGAATAAGGATAGAAGCGAACGTTGGGCACAACCATGTCTCGCGTGATGGCCTTTTCCATGGCGCGGATGATCAGCACCGGTTCCTTCTCGAGTGACAGGATCAGCGAGGTATAGGCGAAATAACCCTGGTGGTTGAGCCCGGTGAGGTAGTAGATGTTCTCCGGATTGGTGATGACCACGGCATCGAGCCTTTGCGTCGCGATTCGCTCCCGTACGTGCCTGATGCGTTTCTCGAATTCCTCATCCGAAAAGAAACGCATGCCGCCTTGCACATGCCCGTCGGCGCCGACGCCCGGAGATACGCGTTCCGCCTTTGTCGTGACCTGATCGGCTTTCATGTGAACAACACTCGGTCCTTGCCTCGACCAACGCGTGAGATTCTTTCAGCGAAGCTGTCCACCTCCTCCTCTGTTGTGTCGAAAGCCGTCATCCAGCGAACAACAGACTGCCGTGAATCCCACATGGCGAATACCTCCGTATCCTGCAATTCGGCAATATCGGCCGGTGGCAGGCGCGCGAATACCGCGTTGGTTTCGACCGGCATCACGAGCTGCACCGCGTCGATTCCGCTGACGGCCTCGGCCAGCCTTGCGGCCATCGCATTGGCATGCCGGGCATTGCGTCGCCACAGCTCGTTGCTCAGCAGCGCCTGGAACTGGACGGCGATGAAGCGCATCTTTGACGAAAGCTGCATCGCCTGCTTTCGATAGAAGCCGGCGGCCGGCAGCAGCGACGAGTCGAAAACCAGGACGGCTTCTGCACCCATCAAGCCGTTCTTCGTGCCGCCGAAGGACAATACGTCGACATCGCACTCGGAAGTCATGGCTCCAAGCTCGACATCGAGGGCAACGGCAGCGTTGCTGAGCCGCGCGCCATCGACGTGCAGCCGCAGATCATTGGCGTGACAAAAATCGGCGAGATCCCGCAGTTCGTCTACAGTGTAGACCGTGCCCCACTCCGTGCATTGCGAAACTGTCACGACTTTGGGCTGCGCACGGTGCACCATGCCCGCATCCAGCAGCAGCGGCGCGATCAGATCAGGAAAGAGCTTGCCCTGCCTGGTGGCTGTGGGTAAAAGCTTTGCACCGATGAACTTTTCCGGAGCGCCGCATTCATCGCGGTTCAGGTGCGAGCAATCCGCGCAGATTACGGCCTCGTAGGAGTGCAGCAAGCATTGCAGCGCCAGCACGTTCGCGCCCGTGCCCGTCAGCACAAAAAGGATCTCTGGCTTACCCCCGAAATGCTCCCGCAGTAACGCGGTCGCCTGTTCGGTATAAGAGTCGTGCCCGTACGCGACGGCGTGGCCGCGGTTTGCCGCCACAAGTGCCGCCATTACTTCCGGATGCACGCCGGCGGCATTGTCGCTGATAAAATATTTCGGGCTGGACACCACGCCAAGACTACCGTCCGGCGGCGTGGATGTCCGCAAATCCGCCGGATCCTTTACCGTCGCTCTAACCGGCACGCGGGCGTCGGCGATTGGGTGTTAACATTCAGATAGTTGCAACCCGCCGAATCCATGCAGGCCATGAACGCTCGCCCCACGCCCCTCTACGACCACAACCGCTACTGGGCGGAATGCTTCGGCACCGCGCCGTTTCTGCCGACGTCCCGCAGCGAAATGGATGCGCTCAACTGGGATTCCTGCGACATCATCATCGTGACCGGCGACGCCTACGTTGACCATCCGTCGTTCGGCATGGCGATCATCGGTCGGCTGCTGGAGGCACAGGGGTTTCGCGTCGGCATCATCGCGCAGCCCGACTGGCGCTCGAAGGACGCGTTCGAAGCGCTGGGGCGACCGAATCTCTATTTCGGCGTGGCGGCCGGCAACATGGACTCGATGATCAACCGCTACACGGCGGACCGGAAAGTGCGCAACGACGATGCGTATACGCCAGGTGGTGTAGCCGGCAGGCGCCCGGATCGTTGTTCGCTCGTGTATTCCCAACGCTGCAAGGAAGCGTACCGGGACGTGCCGGTGGTGCTCGGCGGCATCGAGGCATCGCTCCGCCGTATCGCGCACTACGACTACTGGCAGGACAAGGTCCGGCGCTCGATCCTGTTCGACGCCAGCGCCGACATTCTTATATATGGCAATGCCGAGCGCGCCATCGTCGAGTTATCACATCGACTGGCGCGCGGCGAAGCAATGGAGGACATCACGGACCTTCGCGGCACCGCGTTCATCCGCCGCGACAAAGTGGAGGGCTGGTGGGAAATCGACTCGACCCGTATCGATCGCCCCGGGCGCATCGACCAGGTCGTAAACCCCTACGTGAACACGCAGGAATTGCGCGAGTGCGCGACGACCAGGAGCGAAGCCGGCGACGACGGTGCGACCTCCGCCAACGTGTTGCGCTTCGTGCCGGAAGGCCGCCGCAATCGGTCACGCACCGTCATCCGCCTGCCGTCGTTCGAGAAAGTCAGGAACGACGCGATTCTCTATGCACACGCCAACCGTGTCCTGCATCTGGAAACGAATCCGGGCAATGCGCGTGCGCTGGTGCAGGCGCACGGTCACCAGGATCTGTGGATCAATCCGCCCGCGCTGCCCCTTACGACCGAAGAGATGGATTACGTTTTCGGCACGCCGTTCGCGCGCGTGCCGCATCCTTCCTATGGCGACGTACGCATTCCCGCATACGAGATGATTCGTTTTTCCGTCAACATCATGCGCGGCTGTTTCGGCGGCTGCACGTTCTGTTCGATCACGGAACACGAAGGCCGCATCATCCAGAATCGCTCCGAAGCATCGATCCTTAACGAAATCGAAGAGATTCGCGACAAAGTGCCGGGCTTTACCGGTGTCATCTCGGATCTCGGCGGGCCCACGGCCAACATGTACCGGCTGGCTTGCAAGAGCAAAGAGATCGAATCGGCTTGCCGGCGGCCGAGCTGCGTCTTTCCCGGTATCTGCAGCAACCTGAATACCGACCATTCGTCCCTCACCGGGCTGTACAGGAAGGCGCGTGCACTGCCAGGCGTTAAGAAAGTCCTGATTGCCTCGGGATTGCGCTACGACCTCGCAGTGAAAGACCCGGAGTACGTGAAAGAACTGGTCACGCATCACGTCGGCGGCTACCTGAAAATCGCGCCGGAACACACCGAAGACGGCCCGCTGAACAAGATGATGAAGCCCGGCATCGCTGCGTATGACGAGTTTCGCGAGTTGTTCGAGAAATATTCGGAGGAGGCCGGCAAGGAACAATACCTCATTCCCTATTTCATCGCCGCGCATCCGGGCACCACGGACCAGGACATGGTCAACCTGGCGTTATGGCTCAAGCGCCACGATTTCCGCGCCGACCAGGTGCAGGCTTTTTATCCGGCGCCGATGGCCACCGCTACCGCCATGTATCATTCCGGCAAGAATCCGCTGCGCAAGGTCACCTACAAGAGCGACGGCGTGGAGATCGTCAAGCAACCTGAAAAGCGCCGGCTGCACAAAGCGCTGCTCCGCTATCACGATCCGGCGAACTGGCCGCTCATCCGTGAAGCCCTGAAGGAAATGCATCTCGGCCACCTGATCGGTGGAGGCGCTGACCAGCTCGTGCCGCTGCATCAGCCGGCCGGCCTGGCGCACCGCTCACCGCGCCGCAAGAACTCGAAGGAAGCTCACGAGAAGCGCCTGCGGCGTGGCCGCGTGTTGACACAGCATACCGGCCTGCCACCGCGCGACAACCGCTGACAAACGGCGCGGCTATCTCTCTTTGGGCGGCGGCTCTTCAGGGAGTGTCCCTTCGAGAATCTCCGGAGCCTCGCGCAGCGCCGGTTTCGGAGGCAGTTTCGGCGGACGCATGCTGGCGTCTGGAACCTCCGGTACCTTGTCACTGCCTGTGATGATTGGAGGCGGTTTCGCCGCACCGGTCACGATGCCGACCGGTTCGAACTCATGGCCCGGTTCCCTGCGTGTGTAGTGCAGCAGGCCCTTTTCGGCGATGAGTTCGTGATCCTCGAGCGCCGTCTCGACGACGTCAGAGACCGACTCGGCAAACTCCCGGTTCACTTTTGCCGTAGCCGGCCTCTGCAGGTCCTGCAATACGTCTCGTGCCGCCGGTCGCCCCGATAACGCCAGACCCAGAATAGCCATGGTGCTGAGCTGTTCATCCCGTCCCTTTGCATCCATATGCGGCAGGGACCAACCCACGTTTCTCCCGGACCATACCGACGGGTCCACGCTCTCACTCAAGTACGACAAGGCCGTGTCGCTGCCGCTCTTGTTCGCGTTGTAGCCCAGGGCCAGAAGCACGTTCGAGCGAGCGGTATACTCTGGCGGGGATGCTTCGGCATTCCCTGCCTGCAGAAATTCGATAAGCGGCTCTACGGCCGACTCGTCACCGATCATGCCGAGCGTTGTGACGATGCTTGACCAATGTGGCAAGTAGCTTTCGTCCGCCAGCATTTCCAGCAGGTCAGGCACCACACTCTCGTCGTAACGGGAGGCCACCTCATAGGGTACGCCGTGAATGTAGACCTGCTGCACAAACTCCCTGATATCGGGCAATGCAGCGGGGTCCTGTGCCATTGCCATCCGACCGACCTGACTGCAGAGTAGAGTGATGACAATCGCACTCCAGATTGCGGAACTTGAATGACGCATGACGTTCACCCATTCAGTAGCTGATGTTTCACCCCACCTTCCTCGATAGCAGCGCCATTACTGGTAGGAATTGCATTCTCCCTGGCTGACGCGGCGATTGTTGTTGGCGATCGTTCCGTTCATAACAAAATTCGCAGTAGTGTAATCGCCAACAATACCGCGGTTGTGGCCGTGCTCGTGGGCCCACAGGACACCTTCCGTAATCGTGCCTTGCGAAAAGCGAACCACGACAAAGGAAGCCCCGGGGATCGGTGCACAGCCAATGACGCTTCGGATCGTTCCACACCAGTTGATAGAATTCACGACTTTCACGTTACCGGCGAGCCCGATGATCTGATTGAAGTCAGCCTGGCTGTTGATATTGCCGTTGCCGTTAGCAAATGCGGTGACTGCGCCGTTTCGGCCGAGCCGCTCGTCACACGCTACATCGCCGATGCCATCGTTCTGCCAAAGCACGCGGGTTGCATCTGTCAAAATCGTGTCGGCCTGTGCGTCCGTGATCGTCGACGTATTGAAACGTCGCACCTGCAGCGCGCGGGCTGGCTGTAACGCGCGAACGTGCGTCAGGTCTGTTCTACTGTCACCGTCGATATCGGCAGCGTTCCACACCCCGGAACTGATCGTATACCCGGTCCAGGGGCGGAACGTGCTCACCGCGAAGTTGCCGTTGCCCTGCGAAAACCACGGATGGACGTAGTCGCTGTTGAGAACTGCATGCACGACATCGGATCGGCCATCGCCGTTGTAGTCGCCGATCAGCCACTCGCCGTTGGGTATCGCGTATCCGCTCCAGGGCCGAAACGTCGTGACATTGTACGCTCCGTTGCCTTGCGAGAACCAGGTGTGCACGTAATCCGAGTTCTGCACGGAATGCAGCACATCGGCACGCCCGTCGGAGTTGAAATCGCCGACGTTCCACAGCCCGTTCGGGATGGCATAGCCGACCCACGGCCTGAACGTGGTCACGTTATAGGTCCCATTGCCCTGCGAAAGCCAGGTGTGCACGTAATCGGAATTGTTTACCGCATGCAGAAGGTCAGCGCGATCGTCATCATTGAAATCGCCGGCACGCCATAGTCCGTTGGGAATGGCATACCCTGCCCATGGCCTGAAGGTAGTCACATTGTAGGCGCCGTTGCCCTGCGAGAACCAGGTGTGGGAGTAGTCCGTGTTCTGCACGCCGTGAAAGATATCGGCACGCCGATCGGCATTGAAGTCGCCGATGACCCATACGCCATTCGGGATCGCATAATCACGCCAGGGACGAAAGGTCGTGACGTTAAACGTTCCGTCACCGCGCGAAAACCACGTGTGCACGTAATCGCTGTTGTGCACCGCGTGTAGAATATCGGTATTGCCGTCGCCATTGAAATCAGCCGTGAACCATTGGCCGTTAGGGATGGCATAGCCCGTCCACGGTCGGAAGGTGCCGATGGTGAAGGTGCCATCGCCGACGGACATCCACGTATGGATGTAATCGGTGTTCTGCACGGCATGAACGTAGTCGCCGCGGCCATCGCCATTGAAATCGCCGCCGAGCCAGAGGCCGTTCGGAAACCAGTATCCACTCCCGCCGGGACTGGAACCGAGCACGGTGAAATTGCCGTTACCCTGCGAACGCCAGGTAGCGGCCAGGCCTGGACCGTCCTGAGCGAAGGCCTCAATGCCGAACGGCAGGAAGACGATTGAGAATGCGCCGAACGTTTGAAGCAAGTGCGATGTGCGCATGGCGAGGCCCCTTCTCGTTCTTGAGCGACCTTCTGTGTAATCTGAGACGTACGGATCATGGCCGAGATTGCCTCACCAGAATCCTCGTGCTTTGGTTGCCTATCCCTACATATAGACGACGTTGCGAGAATAGCAACCCGATCATCGACCCCGGAAATACCGGGTCAGCGGCCTGATCATGCTCCCGGCATGAAGGGTTGCGCCGTTCCATCAGCGATGACCCGTGCCAGAAAATTGCCGCATTCATTCATCGCCTTGATCGACACCCATTCGCCCGGCTGGTGCGCCTGTTCGAGCGCCCCTGGCCCGCAGACCACCGCCGGGATGCCGGCCTGCTGAAACAGGCCGCCTTCCGTAACGAACGGCACGGTCGTCATCGCGGGTGCAGACGGCCGGAGCAGGCGCCGCAGATCGGCGACGGCATCGCGATTGGTCCCGGCTTCGAGCCCCGGGACGTCGGCCACGAGGTGGGTCTCCACCGTGATGCCGGGCATATCTGCGCGAATATCCTCGATCAGTTGCCGCAAATCCCTGTGAACGCTCGCCGGGTCATGGGATGGCAGAGGGCGAAATTCCCATCCCAGGTTGCACCACTCCGGAATGATGTTGACCGCTTCGCCGCCCCGGATCGTGCCAACATTGAAGGTTGCAGTCGGCGGATCGAAATTCGCGTCGGAATCCTTTGGTAGCACCCGCGCGATACGGGACATGAACCGGGTGGCAAACTCGATGGCGCTGGCGCCGAGATCCGGACGGCTGGAGTGCGCGGGCTTCCCGCGCACGCGCATCACCATGCTCTGGATTCCCTTGTGCGCGGTGACGAGTTGCATGCCGGTCGGCTCGCCGATCAGCACGAAGCGCGGCTTGTCCGGCAGGTTTTTCAGTTCTTCCTGTAACGCTTTCGCGCCGTGGCAGCCGACTTCCTCGTCGTAGGTAAAAATCAGGTGCAGCGGTTTCTGCATCTTCCGGGGATCGACGGAACGCGCCGCGACCAACGCCAGCGCAATGAACCCTTTCATGTCCGCAGTGCCTCGACCGACGAGACGACCTTCTCTTTCGACGAGTTCGAACGGGTCGGTCTGCCAGTCCTGCCCGCTCGCGGGCACGACGTCGGTATGGCCGGCGAGGGCGATCCCGCCCGTGGTCTCCGGGCCGATCCGGGCGAGCAGGTTTGCCTTGCGACCGTCCTCGCTGTAGCGGCGCACGGTCCGGAACCCGTGCTCGTGCAGAAGTCCTTCAGCGTAATCGACCAGTGCCAGGTTGGAATCCATGGACACCGTCGGGAAACCGATCAGCTTCTTCAACAGGGTGTGGTAATCGTTCTTGTGCATAAAAACGCGGCCTGAGAAGCGGGCATCACGTCGATGTCAGGGCGGCCAAATCAGCCGACCCGGCCCGGCAACCATTTCCCCCCGCCGAATGCGCCCTCCACGGGTGCAGACAGTTCCCGGTCCGCAACGATGATCTCCGCCGTGACACCGGAAAACGCCGGCCGCCGCAGCAGCCTTTTATACCAGCCGGCCAGGGTGGGATGCCGGTCGAGCGTCGGGCCGCCCAGGCGCAGCGTCCAGAACACCATCATGAAAACCGAGATGTCTGCCGCACCGAAGGCGCCGCAAAAATGTTGCCTGTTCCCGAGCTTCGTCTCCAGCTCCGCAAAGTGCCGGCCGAGTTCCGCCTCGGCCTCTTTCGCCTTGGCCTCGTTTGACGCCCAGCGACCCGGGTCGCGCTCCCCCGGCGTGTTGCGATGCATCAGCAACCGCAGCGGTATCAGCATGATCTCGTCGGCGAAGAGATCGAGGAGGCGGCAGCGGGCGCGTTCGACGGGATCGCGCGGATAGAGTGCAGGCTGCGGATAAGCGTCCTCCAGATACTCGAAGATGACGGTCGAATCGAACACCGACAGATCTCCGTCCATGAGCACCGGCACCTGCCCCTTCGGATTGGCTGCCAGCACCTCCGGGTGCTTCGGGTTGTATCCCTTCGTCTGGCTGAAGGGGACCAACACGCGTTCGAACGGGCGCCCTTTCTCCAGCAAGGCAATCTCGACCTTCCGCGCGAACAGGCTCAAGGGTCCGGTAAAAAGCTTCATCGATTCATTCCATATAAAGGCTGACAGCGCGAAGGTCGACCTCTCGGCATCCCGACCCGTAGAATCCGCGCATGGGAAAATTCATTGCAGTACTCATTGTACTTCTCGCGGCGGCGGGTGCCGCCTGGTATATCGCCGGACGCGCCGACCCGCCGGTCATCGAGATCGTCAAGCCGGCGCGGCTGGTCGGCCAGTCCGGCGAACTCGACGTGTCGGTCTCCACGCCCGGCGGCGAACTCACGCGGCTCGAAGTCGTGCTGCAGCAGGGCGGGAAGCGCTTGCCGGTATTCAGCCTGCCCGGGGCGGAGCCCGCACGGCTTGTCAGGGATGGCGATGATGGCCTTCGCCTGACCCGCCCGATCGGCAAGCGCGACGTTCCCGACCTCGAAGGCGGGCCGCTCATGGTTTATGTGACCGCTGTGCGGCCCGTGTTGTTCGGCCTGCGCGAGATCGAGACGACGGCGAGCCGGCAGGTCGAGGTGCGCCTGATACCGCCGCAGGTCAGCGTCGCCTCGCAATTTCACTACATCAATCACGGCGGCTCGGAAATGGTCGTGTACCGCGTCAACCCGCCGGACGTGCAATCGGGAGTGCGGGTCGGCGACAACGAATACCCGGGCTATCCGGCGACCGGCGCCGGCATCGAGGGCGCGGATCCCGGCCTGCGGGTGGCGTTCTTCGCGCTGTTGTGGGACCAGGATGTCAAGACGCCGATCAGCCTGTATGCGCGCGATGAGGTTGGCAATGAATCCCGTGCGAGTTTCGACTACCGTGTTTTCCCGAAAAACTTCCGCGAGAGCCGCATCTCGTTAAACGATCGCTTCCTGCAGAAGGTCGTGCCGGAGATTCTC
>JBOHZD010000333.1:0-11349 GCA_050738315.1 Woeseiaceae bacterium | reverse complement strand
AACGTGATACGGTAAAGTCATTTTGTGTGGCGTGCCACGCGGATCATGGCATCGAGGCTCAGTTCCACATCTTCATCCGTGGTCGCCCAGGACGACACGCTGATGCGCATTGCGACCCGCTCCTGCCATTCGGTCCCACTGCACCAGCAGGTGCCGTCGGCCTGGATTCCGGCAATGACCCGGCGCGTGAAGTCCGGATCGCCGAAGGACACCAGCACCTGGTTGAGTACCACGTCGCTCAGGATCTCGTAGCCGGCATCCCGCAGACCCTCCGCGAAGCGCCTGGCGTGGCGGCAACAGCGTTCGACGAGGTCACTGAGTCCCTTCCGGCCGAGCGTTCGGAGGACAGCGTAAACCGGCACGGCTCGCGCCCTCCGCGATTCCTCAGGCACATATTCGCGAGGATCGCGCTCGAGCGTGGACATTTCCAGGTAAGCCGCGGCCAGCGTCATCGCGCCGCGGTGCGCCTCGGGATGCGCACAGAGGACGATGCCGCAGTCATAGGGCACGTTCAGCCACTTGTGGGCGTCGGTCGAAATCGAGTCGGCCCCTTCAATGCCCGCCACGAGGTGCCCGAGGGACGGGCTTGCGGCGGCCCACAGTCCGAACGCGCCGTCGACGTGCAGCCAGGCGCCACGTGCACGGGCTTCGACCGCAATGTCGCGAATCGGGTCGAAGGCACCGGTATTGACGTTGCCGGCCTGGGCGCACACGACGCAGGGGCCCGTCGAGTCTTCGAGCGCTGTTCGCAGCCGGTCGAGCCGCATGCGCCCCTGGGCGTCCGTCGCGATTCGGCGCACGCGGTTGCTGCCGAGACCGAGCATGCGAAGGGAGGTCGCGATCGAATAATGCGCCTCGTCGTTGACGACAAATTCGATCGGCGGCGCGCCCAAGAGTCCATCCGCTTCCACGTCCCAGCCGACAGCCTGCAATGTATGACGGCGCGCCGCCGCGAGCGCAGTGAAGTCTGCCATGCTGCCGCCGGTCACATATCCCACACTCCATGAAGCCGGCAGTTTGACGATGTCCCGAATCCAGTTGCCCGCCACTTGCTCGATGACTGCGGTGAGCGGCGACAGAACATGGAGGCCGGCATTCTGGTCCCACGCCGACACGAGCCAGTCGGCGGCAGTCGCCACCGGCAAACTGCCGCCGACCACGAATCCGAAATACCGTGGGCCCTGTGTCGCGACGGTGCCGTCCCGTGCCGCCCGGGAGAGCGCCGCAACGACCAGAGCGGGGTCTTCACCTTGTTCCGTGAGCGGTGCGCCGAGTTGCCGGTGCAGCTCCTCCGAGGTGACCGTGGCTCCGACGGGCCGCTGGCCCAGCTCGACAAGATACCGTTCCGCCTGTTCGGCCGTTTTCTGCAGTAAATCGTGACGTTCGGTCATGCGCGCGGCCACGGGGATCAATTCCGGAGGTCCGATGGCAGCATCGGCGTCGACAACATGTGCTCGAATCTTTGCCAGCGCTCCGCCTGTGTTGTGGCACCGCGTTCCACGTACTGGCGCACCAGGTCCTGGCCGAGATTGTAGTTGATCACGTAGCTGCGGTAGGTGTCGATAAAATCGACTCTCTGACGCGCCCGGTCGGGAGATACCAGCGTGTAATCGACCAGCCACTGCGCTGCCTGTTCGCGATTAATGCTGCCGTTCAGATAATCTCGTGCCGCTTCGTTGCCGGCATAGCTCAGTTCATCGAGCAATTCGAGCAGTTTGTAATAGCGCTCGGCTTTTGCCGGATCGAGTCCGGCGAGTGGGAACAACTCGCGCTGTTCGAACTCGATGCGTTCGTCTTCGGGAAATGCGAGTTGGATCCCGTAGTTGCCACTGCCCTCGGCAATCAACGACTGCGCGCTGAACAGCGGATACAGGGAGAATTCGACCCAGCCTTTGCCCTTGACGAGGTGTTCTTCGAGCAGCGCATTGAAAGTGTGGTGTCCCGGATAACCTTCGTGACAACCGAGGTCGACCGCGCGGCTGACGTAAATCGGCAAGCCGCGGTTGATCTGAATCAGGCTGTGCGCATTCCCCTGGTACCAGTTGTAACCCGACCACGGCTTGTCAGTCACGTATTCAAGGCGAAACGATTCATTGTCCGGAAGCCCTATCTGCCGCAGAGTGCGGCGGCGGCACTCGGCGATAGCCGCTTCGAACACCACTGACAGCCGGTCGTCCGGAACGAGGAACTGATTGCGGAATGCATCGACCCGCGCCGCCAGGCTGCCGGCACCGGGAACCAGCGGGTCTATTTCGTCGAGTATCGATGCAAAATGCGCCTCGTCATGGTCGGGGGCGGCCACGCCGAACAGCAGGCGGGATTCTTCGTCGAACGAAAATGATTTCCCCTGGTTGATGGCTATCCTGGTTTGAAGCGCCTGCAGACGTTGCAGCAGCCCGTCGATGCGGGCGTGGCGCAGGGCGTCGCTGCCGCCGTCCGGCAGTTCACGCAATCGTTCCGCCAACGCCTCGGCCCGCTCATCGATTAGCTTGAGGGACAGTGCTACTTCCCTGGCGGAAGCCCGAATGCTTTCCGGCCCGAAATAGGCATCGACATGATTCTCGTCATGCAGCCCCATGCCCAGTTCGAGAAAGAGATATTCTTTCGCGATCTCGTCGAGCACGGACTGGGCGCTCTCGCCATGCTGACCACCGGCGACCAGCAGGAGGGCGGCAACGGCAATCAATAACCCATTCCTCATCATCGACTTCCACGGCTGTGAAAGGACGACAGAATAGCAGGCGCGCGGGCAACTTTTCCAAGTGTTAATCCTGCTAAAATGCGACGATGAAAAAGGACAACCTTCAGTGGCTCGTGCCGGTCGTGCTGGCATTGGGCGTTGCGGTCGCTTTGTGGTTTTACTGGTCGCGAAGCCACAGCCCCACGCAGAGAATCGAGCAGCCGGTAGCGGCGCCCGAACAGGCCCCGGCCGACGAAGCGCCTGCACAGCCGGCACATCCTTTGCCGGATGCGGGTGCGGCCGCCGGAGACAAACCCGCGTTGCGGCCGCTGCCGCCTCTCGACCGGAGCGACGAGTACTTCGAGCTGGCACTCACCGACCTGTTCGGCGACCCGATCGGCGAACGGCTTGCCGATTCGCGCCTGATCGAGCGGATCGTTGCGACGATCGACAACTTGCCGCGCGAGCAGGTTGCTGAACGCATACGTCCACTTGGTTCTGTTCCCGGCCAGTTCGCTGTCGAGGGCGAGGAGGGCGACGACAAGTTCGTGCTCAATCCCGAAAACTATCGGCGCTACGACAACCTGGTGGGCATGATCGCCCAGACAGATACTCCCGACATGGTGGAATTGTACAAACGTTTCTATCCGCTTTTTCAGAAGGCGTATGCCGATCTCGGTTATCCCGATGGATATTTCAACGATCGGTTGGTAGAAGTCATCGATCACTTGCTGGCGACGCCGCAAGTCGACGAGCCCATCCCCCTGGTGCGCCCACACGTTCTCTATGAATTCGCGGACCCGGAACTGGAAAAACTGTCCAGCGGGCAAAAAGCTCTGCTCCGGATCGGCGGCGAAAATGCCGCGGTGGTCAAGGAGAAACTGCGCGAATTCCGGCAGCAGATTGTCATTCAGGGCGACGCCCGGACCGAACAATAACTGAATGTCAAAGTTGCGGGGCGGACCGCATTCGGTCTATGGTCCCCGCACGGTCATCGACGGGAAATATCCACCTTCCGGGGGTCAGATCATGCGGTTGCTGCTGTGTTCCATCATTTTTGTCGTCAGTCTTGCATTTGCGGCCGACGATCCTCTGCTCGGGTTCGACCGTACAGGGAGCGATCAGCAGCGCGCACGGGAGGCTCGCTTCGACGATGACCTGGATGCCGCAGATCTCGATCAATGGCTGAAAAGGATGTCGGCCCGACCGCATCACGCCGGTTCGGCTGCCGGCAAGGAAAATGCGGAGTTCATCGCATCGTTGTTCGAATCGTGGGGCTACGACGTCGAGATCGAGGAATACGAGATTCTGCTGCCGACGCCCAGGGTGAGAGAGGTCGAACTCGTCGCACCGGATCACTTCAATGCGTCGCTGACGGAAAAATCGCTGCCCGAGGATCCGAGTACGTCGGTGCGCGAGCATCTGTTACCGCCGTATAACGCGTTTTCGACCGATGGTGAAGTCGAGGCCGAGCTCGTGTTCGTGAATTACGGCCTGCCCGAAGATTATGAAATGCTCGAGCGCTACGGTATCGACGTGAAGGGCAAGATCGCGATCGCGAAATACGGACAGTCATGGCGCGGCATCAAACCGAAACTCGCAGGTGAACACGGCGCCATCGGCACGCTCATGTACTCGGACCCGGCGGACGACGGCTACGCGCTCGGCGACACCTATCCTGAAGGTCCTTACAAGCACAAGTCCGGCGTGCAGCGCGGCTCGGTCATGGACATGCCGACCTATCCCGGCGACGTGCTGACTCCGGGCGTCGGTGCGACCCGGGACGCGAAGCGACTTGCGCTCGAAGATGTGCCGACGATTACAAAGATACCGGTGCTGCCGATCTCCTGGAGCGATGCAATGCCGTTGCTCGAGGCGCTCGATGGGCCGGTCGCGCCGGCCGAGTGGCGAGGCGCGCTCCCGATCACCTATCACCTCGGTCCGGGAGCGGCCAAAGTGCGGCTCAAGGCGGAGTTCAACTGGGACCGGATTACGGCATACGACGTCATCGCGCGCCTTGAAGGTGCGGAGTATCCGGATGAATGGGTGATCCGCGGCAATCACCATGATGGCTGGAATCACGGCGCCGGCGATCCGTTGTCCGGCCTGGTTTCGATGCTGGCCGAGGCCAGGTCGATCGCCAGGCTCGCCGAGCAGGGGGAGCGCCCGGCCCGAACGATCATCTTTGCCGCCTGGGATGCCGAAGAGCCCGGACTCATAGGCTCGACGGAATGGGCCGAGGATCACGCCGCGGAGTTGAAGGAACATGCCGTCGCATATCTCAATACCGACGGCAACAGCCGCGGCTTCATCGGCATCGGCGGAAGTCACACGCTGGAACGTTTCTTCAACCAGGTCATGCACGACGTACAGGATCCGCAAACGGGTGCATCGGTGAAGGAGCGCCTCCGTGCGCAGCTCGAAATCAATGCGGAAAACGACAAGGAGCGGGAGGAGGCAGAGACACGCGACGATCTGCGAATCTATCCGCTCGGCTCGGGTTCGGACTACACACCCTTCCTGCAGCATCTCGGGATCGCGTCGGCCAACCTGGGATTTGGCGGCGAAGGCGAGGGCGGCAGCTATCACACGATGTACGATACGTACGAGTTCTATACGACCTGGAGCGATCCCGGGCTCGAGTACGGTGTCGCGCTGGCGGAGGTCACGGGACGTGCGACGCTGCGGCTGGCCAATGCGCCGCGCTTGCCGTTCGAATTCACCGGTTTCGCCGACAACGTCGCTCTGTACATCACGCAACTCGAGGAACTGGCCGACACGATGCGCACTGACACCGAGCGCACAAACCGGCTGATTGAAGAGGGCCTGTACAAGCTGGCACTCGATCCCAGGAAAGAACTCGGCCCGCCCGCGAATGAAGCACCGGTGCCGTACTTTAATTTCGCGCCGCTGAAAAACGCGGTGGATCGACTGCGCAGCGCGGCAGAGGCGCATGCGCAAAAGGCCGCCGCGTCCGAGCCATCCGCCGAAGTCAATCGCCTGCTGTACACCAGCGAGCAGCTTCTGACGCGGGAGCAGGGCCTCGATGGACGCCCATGGTACAAACACCATATCTATGCGCCGGGTTTCTATACCGGCTACGGCGTCAAGACCCTTCCTGGTGTCCGCGAAGCGATCGAACAACGGAAGTACGATGCGGTCGAACCGCAGGTGACGCTGGCGGCCGAGGTTCTAAACGATATGGCGAACCGAATAGAGACGATCAACGAGAAGCTCAAGCCTTGATTCCGGGGTGGTCCCAGGGCGTCCGACTCGCCCCGACGACCTGGCCAAAGCAGCAAGATGAAGCGAGGCGACCAAGGACTCGGCAGCCGTTGCCATTGTTTCTCCCCACCGCCGATTGATACTGGCTTTGCAAACAATCGTATTGGATGCGGGGAAGGAAGAAGCCTCGATATTACGTGGAGAATAGCGGAGAAATGGAGTAAGGTTTTGAATTCATAAGAGATTAGGGCGATGGAATAATGCTACGAATTCAGAGTTATCAAGCGCGCCCGATGATTCAATATCGCGGAACGCCGGCTAATCATCGTTAGACGGCATGGGGAACGTTGAGGCGAGAATCTGCGTTGGGGAGCCGGGGTCGTTCCTTGATACCGAGATCGATGATTTCGTCGCATTCGTACTTGCTGGGGGTGAGGTCACGGCTAGCGGTTTGCGCGATCGTGTAAACGGTGCGTCGCACATCGCTTACGCGCGGGAGAACGAGTGTCTTCTCGGAGTCGGTGGCCTCAAGAAGCCGGGCGGCACGTACCGTCGCCGTATTGAAGTGGACTCAGGCGCAGAGATCGCGAGTGAGAATTTTCCGTTCGAACTTGGTTGGGTATTCGTTTTGCCGAGCGCGAGAGGTCGTGGCTTGTCCACCGCTCTCTGCCGTGCGCTTGTCGCGCCGGCCGACGGAAAGGGCGTTTTCGCCACTTCGCGCACGGACAACGAGGAGATGCATCGCACTATGCATAAGTTCAGCTTTAAGCGCGTCGGCAACGCATGGCCATCCACGGAAAACGACGCAGAATTGGCGTTGTTCATCAGAGATGCCGTCTAACAAGGCGCTGCAGACGGACAAAGACAAGCTGTCATGCCTTTTGCATCCGCAAAAGCCACGCCAGCTTGCCTTTGCTGCTGAGCTTGGTCGTTAGGCCGCGCAGATTGACGCTCGGGATCGGTCCACCGAACATGTCGCGAAAGAATCTGCACCGGGGCGCCTCCAATGACATGAGGACGTTCGCGCAAGCATTTATTGCCGCGCGGGTCGACGGATTTTCCAAGGATATGCGCATCTGCCTGAAAGGTATTCCTTCAGGGAACCGTTCCGGGCTAACACACGCCTATTTTCCTGCATTGAGTGCATGCTGTGGAACTCTCGAGTACATGACTGCGTTTTACCACGGAAATCTGAATGGAATTGGTTGGCCGCAGGTCGCGGCTTGGGCACGCCGGTTTTTACCACAACCTGATTATCGCGACGATACGGTCCGGATTCTATTCGAAGCTTTTCGCCACTCGGTCACGCACCGTGGAATCGCAAGCGGAATTTGGACAGATCAGAACCAGGGGCACGGCCACGGGCGCCGGATTACTTGGAAGATCTCGGCGGATTCGCGACGGCCGGCCTGTACGCTGGTTTCGGAGTCGGGGGTGCTGAGGAAAGACCCGCCATGGCCGTGCGCATATACTCATCGTATGCACATACACCTCCGTTCCTTGAGTGCCGATTTGCGAAAAGGGGCGGCAAAGTATAGAAACGAGCTTGGCTCAAGCGACGAACTCGTTTCAAGGTTTGAATCGTGCATGCGGAGACTCTATCCGGCATGAGTATCGGCACAAAATATTCGCGGCCTATAAAGGCGCTGCAGACGTGCCGCTGAGCTTGGTCGTTAGGCACCTCGGGAGACGTCGTGCTATTCCGAATCGACGAAAAAGCAAGATCGCTGCGACCAGTCGAGTCCTCATGGTCTCCTGGCGAGGTTGAGCTTGAGCGGTATCTCGTTACTTCCGCGGAGGAAGGAGTGCCGATGCTCTCGGAAGCCGTATTTGGGGAGCCCTTGCTGTTAGTCAGCAATCAGGTTCGTACTCGCACGAAGAAGCGCGCCGATATTCTCGCGCTTGATCGAGCAGGAAACGGGATCATTGTGGAATTGAAGAGGAGCACGGGACGTCTTGGTGTCGAGACACAGGCCTTACAATATCTGGCTGACTTCAGCGCGTTCCAAGGTAAGAATTTTATCAAGAGGTTTTCTCGAAAGAGCGGCATATCGGAAGATGTAGTGCTCGGATTCATTGGAGATGACGCAGATATCGACGAGCTAAACAAACGTTCGCGGGTCATTCTGCTAGCCCGATCATTCGATGAAACGGTATTCTCGATAGGTGAATGGTTAAGCTCGAAAGGAGTCGCATTTCGATGCATTGCCTACGCGCCAGTGGAAGTGTCTGGGACGAAGCTTTTGTCATTCTCGGTGGCGTTCGATCGATCACCCGGTGCATTGTATCCGCTGCGCTTCGCATCCTCGGCAAGAGAGCCGGGCGTATTCTGGCACAACATTGCTAGAGCCGATGATACTTGGTGGCAACGCTTGGTTGCGGACGGCCATATCCCGGCATGCTTCCAGAACGCTCCCGGAGATCAAGGCGAAAAGCTGCTCACAAGATACATCACTGGAGATACCGTCGTCGCATACGCAAAGGGGTACGGTGCTGTGGGCTGGGGCGTCGTGGAGAATCCAAGTAGTTATCGGTTGCTGCGACCGGGTGATAAAGGAGACTATCTAGATGGCGACTGTCTTCATCGACTTGACATCAGATGGAAAGCTACGGCCGATTCTTTGGCCAAGGGTATACCGGCGGAACAGATTCGACGGGACTTTGGTATTCATCATCCGATAAGCACGTCCGTGTCAATCAAGTACGCTGATGGACAACGGCTAGTCAAAGCTCTAACGGAGCGATTCGGTGCCTAATCTCGTTGCAACGCCGCTGAACGCGGCGTTACGCCGCATACGACCTTCACAGCAAGTCTTGTCGCCGAGAAACTCTCAAACATCGAATCTGCGACGATTCCGACCCGGAAAGTGCGGGATTACCTGCTGTCTCCGAGCCATTCCATTGGCCGCTACAAGGCTGCTTTTTTCCGGTCGCTCGGGTACGACCAAGCTAATTGGGAAGCGCTCGCGATCGACCTACGGTCGTTGCTGACAGGTGATGCCGAGCAAATCGACGTTACAGAATATGGCGTAAAATACGAGATTCGTGGCTCGGTTACTGGCCCGAATGGCCGAACTGCGAATGTCGTGTCTGCCTGGATTATACTGACCGGCGAGGAAGCGCCGAGATTCGTTACCGCGTATCCCGAGGACTGAGTCATGGGTATTGGTGAACTTGATACTGTTGTGTTGAAAATCGATCTGCCGCGCCACGGCTTAAAGAAAGGAGATGTCGGTGCTGTTGTCGAGGTATACGCAGCCGATGCAGTGGAGGTGGAGTTTGTGACTGCGTCCGGCCACACCCAGGCATTGGTGACTCTTAACACGGATCAGCTGCGTCCTGTTGGGCCGAAGGACATTCTTGCCGTTCGTCAGCTTGATGCGGCCTAAAGGCGCTGCAGACGGGCAAAGGTAAGCTGTCATGCCTTTTGCATTCGCAAAAGCCACGCCAGACTCAATCGCGCAGTCTCTATCAGCCATGCGGGCCGCATGCCGCAAGTTCCTGGATACTGTACAAGCCGATGACGGTCGTATTATCAGACACGGGTTCGACCAAGGACATTTCGCTAGTTGGGTCTTCCTCGGAGCGCTTGGAGAGCTGCGCGGAGTGTTCGGTATACACATCGCAACCCTCGCCGCTGGCTTCGGTCTAGACGTCGAGCCTCAGTTGGCTGTCATAATCCCGGGGGTGGCGAGTGAAGGCTAAAGGCGCTGCAGACGGACAAAGGCAAGCTGTCATGCCTTTTGCATACGCAAAAGCCACGCCAGCTTGCCTTTGCCGCTGAGCTTGGTTGTTAGGCTTCAGGAGGGCTCGTGGCTGAGCTAGACGAGGTTTTGGCATTCGTAAGCAGCGACGACCGCGTTTGTCCGGTACCCCGCGAGTGGATGGAGCTGTTCAAACTCATACCAAACAAGCATCCATCGCGCCCCGCGCTTCCGCTCATCCTCGCGGCGTGGCATGTCAGTACTCCAGAAGATAAGCGGCGACGGCTGCGCGAGCACATCAAGTGGGCGGGTCGACATGGTGCACTGGATACTGTTTGGAAGTTCCTCGACTCTCTTCGAGAGGACAAGTGGGTGTATCTACGTGATGCGCGTAGTGGTTTTGTTGATGTCGAGGATTTTGAGGATGGTGCGTACCACCTATCCGCGCTGTTCGAGGAACTCGTGAAGGTAGCTCTGCCGGCGTCGGATTTTGAACCGCCACGCGGTTGGGGCATATACGCTTGGTTCTTACGAAGTGGCACACAATTGTGCGGCTTCCCCGTTGGGCCGAGCGGCCTCATTTACGTCGGCCGCAGCAACGATCTCGCTCGTCGAGATGTACAGCAGCACCTCATGGCGGGTCGTACACCAGCTTCAAGTCTTAGACGTTCACTAGGTGCGTTGCTAAAAGTATCGCTTTCGCTGAAGGCCATTCCTAGAAGCAGCAATCCGAAGGACGGTGAACGGTTCTCGCACTATGGGTTTACGAGAAAAGGTGAAGAGACGCTATCGCGTTGGATGCAAGATCACTTAAATGTGGCGGCTGTCATACGCGATGACCCAGGTGATATCGAACCCCTTCTCATAAGGCACAAAAAGCCGCTGTTGTGTCTCATCGGTTGGCCGAATCCTAATGGTGCGCATATTAAAGCTCTTCGCAGAATTTGTTCAGATGAGGCGCGGGCGCATGAAGCCTAACAACCAGATGATCTGGAGCGTTAGGCGGCAAATAGAGCAAATTCTGCAGTAGCGGCAGGAAGGGGCGCCCAGACACTCTGGGCGGATGAAAGTAAGAGCCGTCCTGCGCATACTGAAGGAAGATGGCTGGATTATGAAAAAAACGAAAGGTAGCCATCGCCAATTCAGGCATCCGAGCAAGCCAGGCACCGTGACCGTGGCCGGTAAACCCAGTCTCGACCTTCCGCCAGCCACACTCAGCAGTATTCTGAAGCAGGCCGGGATAAAATGACCGATATGAAATACCTCGTTGTCGTGGAGAGGAGCCGAACCGGCTTTAGCGCGTATGTGCCGGATCTCCCAGGCTGCGTTGCTGCTGCAGAAACGAGAAGCGAGATCGTCTCCCTGATCCGGGAAGCGATAGAATTCCATATCGAGGGACTGAAACAGGCCGGAGAGCTCGTACCACGGCCTACTTCACATGGCGAAGTGGTCGATGTTCATGCCGCCTAACACGGCGCTGCAGACTTTGCGGCTGAGCTTGGTCGTTAGGCGGCATGACCAAACGTGATCTGGTGTTCGACCTCGATGGGACCTTAAGCAATCCAGCTCTCGGTATCGTGAGATCGATGAACCACGCACTGGCTGCCTTTGATTATGAGCAAATTTCTGAAGACTGCGTATCAGCGTATATAGGTCCTCCGATAGACGATGCTTTCCGTAAGCTTGCGCCCTCTGCTGAGGAGTCCGTCATCGTACAGCTCGTGTCGAAATTCCGCGAAC
>JBOHZD010000332.1:0-5757 GCA_050738315.1 Woeseiaceae bacterium | reverse complement strand
CCTGTTATTGAAAGACGATCGTCGTGCCCTCCAGATCGTTAGGCGATCCGAGCGTGAACTCTTCGTAGGTCGTCCCGGAGACCGGCCAGGTCGGTGACCCCGACAGGTCGCTCGGCCCTGGATCGGCAGCTCCGCCGCCTTCCGTGACACCGACGATGTTGTCCGGCGCATCGATGTTGCCGTAGCTGATCTCGACCGTTCCGTCGTCCGAGAGCGTCACCGAGAACGTGTTGTCGCCGCCGAAGAAAAACTCCGGCACGCCGTCGAACGTGACAGTGGCGGAAGTGGCGTCGGACTCGACGAAAACGAGGCCAGCGGCATTCGGCGACAGGTCGTCCCACAGCGGCGCGATGCGAGGCTGATCGCTCAGCAACTCACCAACGCTCGGCGAGAAGTCCGGATCCCCCGAGCCGAAGGTCAGGTTGCCGTTGGAGTTGACGAACACGCTGTTGTAGCTCGTTCCCTGGTACGGGAACGAGAACGCCAGGGGCACCTCCACGAAGTTGTCGTCCCCCAGCGTCAGCACCGTGCCGACGATGGCGGAAAGATCGAGCACGTAACGCCCGCCGCTGCCGCCGTCGCCGGTGAAGTCGCCGTCCGGGAACGTCGTCACTGCCAGGAAGTACGCGCCGTCCGCCGGCACGGGAAACACGATGCGCGAGAGCAGCCCGGTGCCGCCGTCATCGTCCAGGGCAACGAGATTGCCATCCTGGTCGAACAGGCCTAGAACGGTGTCGAGCTGCCCCGTGACGACTTGGAGCACCAGCGATGTCCCGCCGGTTGCGTCGAAGCGGTAGAAGTCGACGTCGCCGCCGGTGGGCTCGATCTCGGTGAACCGTTTGACCGGGATGCTGCTGAACGGCAGCGAGATGTGGCGAGCCTGCGCGATGGAATCGTTCGGCTCGGCCCAGTTGTCCTCGTAGTTCGTCGTGCCGGTGAAGCGCACGACATCGTTCGACAGATCCACGACATTGGCTCCGGCGAAGACTTCGAAGGCCGCCGCCTGGTTGTGCAGGTTGATCCGGCCGTTCCTTGCGCTGAGATCGGTCGGCGTTTCGAAGCCGGACGTCACCAGGCCGCCACAGGACACGCCAGCGATCCCGTCCGCCGCCGAAAGGTCATCGTAGTCGACGTCGATGTGATTCGCGGAGCGTTTGAGCGAGATCGTGAAGCTGTTGGCGCCCACGTTCGGGAACTCCGGCACTGCGTCGAATATCACGGTGAAGTTGTTCTTGCTTTCATCGAACGTGATGACGCCGCCGGCGGCGGGATTGAGATCGTCCCACAGACCCGCAATGCGTGGCGGCCCGGCGAGAAACTCGCCGGTGGATTCCGCAAAGTTGCCGCTCGGAGCGCCGAAAGTCACGTTGCCGTTCGAATTCACGAACAGCGAGTTGAACGACTCGCCGCAGAGCTTGAACGCGAACGGCATGAACAGCTCGACGCTGTCATCGTCGCCGAGCGGGAGTGGATCACCCGGTCGCGGCGCATTGAAGATCACGTCCACACCGCTCGCGGGCGCATTCACGAACGTGAAATCCGCGGGCGGGTCGGCCGTGTCGGTATTGTTCGACTCGGCGCTGCCGTTGTAATACTCCTCCGGGCCCGGGAGCGGCACGGCCGGCGGCGTACTGAAGCCGCCCGCGAGGATCGTGTCGACATAGACGCGATAGTTCGCGCCAGGTGTCAGCCCGAAGAGCGTGTAGGTTCCCGTGACCGGGTCCGCCTGCGAAGTGCTGTCGGTATAGTCGCTGGAGATCGCCGACACGGCGTCCTCGAACGGGTCCGCTTCGTTGCGTGCGATCACGTTGACGCCGGTGATTCGCGTGGTCTCATTCGAAGCGAGGATCGTGCCGCTCGCATTCCCGGTCGTCCCCGCGAAGCTCGGGTCGGGATACAACGCCGAGACCGAGGAGATGTCATCGCGCTCGAGTGTCTGTGTACCGATGCCGGGACCGAAGTAGAACGGATACATCGTCTCGATGTAATCGACGACGAGCGGGTTCGGCGGGACGAAGGGATCGTCCGGCTGCGGACCGGTCGTGTCGCCGAGTCCCAGGAACTGCTGCCCGTTGACGACCGTGTGGGCGAGGTTCGTGTAGTGCCCAAACTCGTGCACCATGACGTCTGTCGCCGCCGTGATGTCCGTGAACGCGGGTCCATTCAGGAACGACACGCCTTCCGTGATCTCGCAGGTCAGCGTATCGCCCCACTCCGGGCCCGCGAATCCGAGCACGCCGGAACCGGGGCCGAACAGCAGATCGAAGATTTCGCCGGTATCGTCGAAGACGATCGCCGACAGCCCATCGGGGGCGACGGGTTCCAGGAACGGGATGAAGTTGGTGATGTCCACGTCGACCGGCAGCAAGCCGGCGTTCGTGTAGGTCACGGTCGCAGTCGGCACCGCGGCCCAGGCGTCGAAGGACACCGCAACCTGCGCCACCGCCTGCGCGTTGGTCAGCGGGCCCAGGTTGCCCTGGTCCGGGTTGAAGGGGATGTTCGCTCCTCCGCCGGACCAGACGAACGGTTGACCGCTGTTACAGATCGCGAGCGGGCCGGCGGCGAAAACCGTGCCGGCAAAGCAAAAGGCCATCGGAACTGCGAAGATGGCGATCGTTTTGCGAGTATTGTTTTTCATCGCGCACCCCCTCAATTACGGACTGCAACGCGAATCGCGTTGGCCAGGGTCGAGTAGTTCACCGGTCCGTCGAACAGGCCGGCATTGTTCAGTTCGTTCGCAGCCAGCTCCTCTCGGTCCGGTGACATGTAGATCTTGAATGCCCCCTGTCCCAGGCCGACTGTGGTGGAAAGTCCCACTGCGCTCGGCTTGGTCGTGAACAGCACGTAGTCCTGACCCACGCTCAGCTCGGGCAGGTCGGGCAGCGCGGTAAAGTGCCGCTGGCCGTTCACCACGTCGCCGCCCTTCTTCAGGCTGCCGAGCATGGTGACGGTCACGACGACTTTCCCTTCTCCTGACGGGTAGTCGCCCTTGAAGCGCTCGTCCACGAGCAATTTGTAGGTGACCGTCGGCACGCTGCCGCCACCGACTTCGGTGCTGCCGGGCTCGGCCGACATCACGTTGCCGCGGAACACGCGATCGGCGCGCGACGTGAGGTCATCCAAAGTCATCTGGAGCACGGTTGTAGCGTGCGTGGGTTGGAGCAGGAAAGCGGCAAGCATCGTTGCCGCGAATATCCCGGGTATCTTCAGGCGCATGGAAAATCTCCCTCGGTTGTGGCTTGCTTTCTTGTTGCTTATTGACGCTGGCGCCGGTTGGCACAGGCAATTGCCGCAAAGCCGAAATGGGCTGTCCCGACTGAAACGAAAATCGGAACACATTCCGGGTTGCAAGGTTCGGCCAAACCGATTACGGGGCGAAGAATACGAAATCCGTGTTCGCCGCGGTGAATAAGCGGGTCGGTTCTTGCTGTAAGGGTCGGTATTTCTTGCTTGGAAGAGAGGTCGGATTTTTGGGGGAACTTTCCCAGATTCCCCGGCCTGTACCGTAGTCCCGTTGGGGGAAGCTGTCAAGACGGACCACACTCAGGCGGTTATTGTTTGCGTATCGAAAATACCAACTGTTGGTGCTCGCCTGCGCGGACGATCCTGGCTTCGCCTGAAGCGACGAGCACATAGAGAATGTTCAATGCCACCAGGTTTGTCGGCGCATGTTTTGTTCGGCGAGCCTGCGCGACGACTTCCTTCGCAGTGACTGCCTTGTCACCGGCAAACTTGTTGCGCACATAGTCGACCGCGTTTGCCTCCACGATATTGAAGTAGCCGGACGCGCGCTTCGACTCCGGCCGGGCGAACGACAGCACGAAAAAGCAGGCTTCCGCTTCGAAGACATAATAGGTCTGGCGGATACTCGTCACTTCTCCGCGGAAAATGAGGCCGGATTGGAGTCTCGAAATGTTGGATCGGGCTTGGCGTTTTGTGACCATCGTCGGTCCCCTCTTGTTGTGATTGGTTAGAAATTATTCTGAGGGACAGTAACGCACGAATGACGTCGCGGGTCACTGTGCGCCTGGCTCAAGCCGGCCGAGCGCATTGGCCGCAATCAGCATTGCCGCTTCCTTGACCGCATCCGGTGCCATGTTCGGCCCCGAGCGGTCGAAGTCTACAGCCATAAACCGGGCACTCCCGATCCGATTATGACCGAAACCAGGAACGGGGGTTAGAGCGACAGTGACCTTAACTCCGGAGATAAAGTCACTGTCCCCTGACCGGGATCACTGTGGCGTCTGCTCCGGGTTGACGACGACCATCCACGACACGCCGAAGCGGTCGCTAACCATGCCGAAGTGCGGGGAGAAGAACGTCTTCGTCAGCGGTTGCTGAACCTTGCCGCCGTTACCCAGCGCTGTAAACAAGCGCTTCGCCTCGGCCCCATCGCGAGCGGTGAGGGAAAGCGAAAAGCCGTCGAAGTTCGATGGGCCCTCTGACATGCCGTCGGATGCCATCACATTGGTGTCGCCGATGCGCAGGCAGGCATGCATCACTTTGTTCTCGAAACCTTTCGGTAGATGGTCGGTGGACGGCTGCTGCGGGTTTTCGTTGAAGCGCATCTGCATCAAGACCTCGGCGCCCAGCGCCTTCTTGTAGAACTCAATGGCCTCCTCACAACGGCCGTGAAAAAACAAATAGGGTTCGACTGGCATGACTGCTCCTTAACTTGAATGATTGACTGTTTCTGTGGCGACGGCTGACGCCGTCCTGATAGCTGGTCGACCGGACCAGGGTGCATTCGACAGAGACGGAGCAGGATTGTCGCGATAATTTTGTTGTACGAGAGTCGGCGCCGGCCATCGCCCCGATTGTTTCTGCCACGGACCCTCACGATGTCAGGTTGACTTGACTTGGCGCCATAAGTAAGGTAAACACTACTTTTTGTCAGGGAAACACGTCATGTCCGATCCATCCGCCGCCAGAAAATATGTCCTTCGTACCGCTTTGTTCATGGGCGGCTATGCCGCCCTCAACCTGGCGGCCATTGCCGGTGCCTTCGACGACCTGAAGCCACCGGCCACGTGGGCGTTCGCTCTCGCCGCCGCAGCGCCCGTCATCGGGCACATCTGGTCGCTGCTCGCTTACCTGCGAGACGCGGACGAGTTCGTGCGCGCCCTGATGGCGCGGCGCCTGATCGTCGCCACGGGTCTCAGCACCGCGCTGGTCTCGGCGTGGGGTCTGCTGGAAGTGTACGCCGGCGCAACGCATTTCCCTGCCATCCTGTTCTATCCATTGCTGTGGGCCGCGTTCGGGGTGGCGACGCCCTTCATCCGGAGTACGCGCTGATGCGCAACCGGCTGAAGGTGCTGCGGGCCGAGCGCGGCTGGACCCAGCAGGAACTCGGGAAGCACGTCGGCGTGTCCCGGCAGGCGGTGAATGCGCTGGAGACGGAAAAACACGACCCCTCGCTCGATCTCGCGTATCGAATTGCGGCGGTCTTCGGCCAGTCGGTGGAGGCGATTTTCGAGAATCCACATGCGTGACACCCGGGTCGAACCTTCGACCCCATTCATGGGTTTCTTTCGGCGAGGGCTGTCTGGATTCTTGCGGCGAGGTCGTTGGCTTCCCTGCGCACGCGTTGAGTATCGAGCGTCATGAATTCGCCGTCGCGCATGAGGACCTTGCCGTCGACCACGGTTGACGCGACGTCCTGTTCGTCGGCCACGTAGACCAGGTGCGAGATGACATCGTACGTCGGCACGAAATGCACATCGTCGAACGATACCTGGATCAGATCTCCGCGCATGC
>JBOHZD010000331.1:0-53814 GCA_050738315.1 Woeseiaceae bacterium | reverse complement strand
CTCCGCCGCCTCCGCCTCCGCCCCCACCGCCGGCGTCGCCGCCCCCGCCCCCGCCGCAGCCGGCGAGTGCGGAGCCAAACAGGAAGATGAAAAAACGGAGCGGCAGGGCGCGGGCAGGCGCGATCATCGGCTGTATCCTTCAGGTCGCGCTCTCCGCCGGTCCACCGGCCAGGCGCCGTCTGTGAAATCATAGCGGCGAATTCGATCCGCGAACAGGGAGACGGCGGTCGGGCCTCGCGACAACTTCAAAATCAGTAAGATATACTTGACTTACCCTGCATTTTGTCGCCCCGAACGCGACCCGGTTCGCCTCATAAGGCTTGACAATGTTGTTAGAATCTTGGCCCCGCAACGGGGACGAGGAGAACCTGTGACCCACCAAAAGATACTGGTAACCGGCGGCGCCGGCTACATCGGCAGCCATGTCGTCCGCCAACTGGGCGACGCCGGAGAACACGTCATCACACTGGACAATCTCAGTACGGGCTTCCGTGAGGCCGTCACGGCCGGCGAACTGGTCGTCGGCGACACCGGGGATGAAGCACTGCTCGAGCGCATTTTCGCGGATCACGACATCGATACGGTCATGCATTTTGCCGCGCACACGATCGTGCCGGAATCGGTCGCCGACCCGCTCAAGTATTACCGCAACAACACGGCCAGCAGCCGGACGCTGCTGGCGTCCGCGGCGAGGCACCAGGTCCGGCACATCGTCTTTTCCTCGACCGCGGCGGTCTACGGCATCCCGCCAGGCGGACGCGCGTCCGAGGAATCGCCGACTCAGCCGATCAATCCCTACGGCACGTCCAAGCTGATGACCGAATGGATGTTGCGCGATCTCGCGATCGCCGGCGGCCCCTCCTATGTTGCGCTCCGTTATTTCAATGTCGCCGGCTGCGACCCCTCCGGCCGCATCGGCCAATCGACGCCGCACGCCACGTTGCTCGTGAAGGTAGCCTGCGAAGCGGCGGTCGGGCGGCGCAGCCATGTCTCCGTCTTCGGCACCGATTACCCGACGCCGGACGGCACCGGGCTGCGTGACTATATCCACGTCGAGGACCTCGCATCCGCGCACCTCGATGCCCTCGCGTATCTTCGCCGAGGCGGTGCATCCGCGACCCTGAATTGCGGTTACGGGCATGGCTACAGCGTGCGGGAGGTTTTGCGTGCAGTGGAAAAAGCGAACCAGCGTGCTTTAAAAGTCACCGAGGAACCGCGACGTCCCGGAGACCCGCCCGAACTGGTTGCGAAGGCGGACGAGATTCGCAAGGTGCTGGGCTGGACGCCGAGGTATGACGATCTCGATACGATCGTTGCCACCAGTCTCGCATGGGAACGCAAAATCGCGACCCGCGATCCCGGCGCCTACTGGGCGGCCTGAAACCCTTGGCGGCCGACCGTGCATCCGGACTAGACTGATGCCATGAGAATCCCGCGGCCACGATCGTTGAACGGACTGATACTGGTGGGATTCGGCCTGGTCGCGTTGCCGTTGCTGGTTGCGATCGTATGGGCGATGGTCAATCTCGACCGGCTGGCGGAACAAAGCGAACAGCTCGTGGTGGCCGGCGTCACTGCCGCCGAGAACAGCCGTCAACTGGAACAGCAGGTGGCCTCGCTCGAACGTGCGGCGCGTCAATACGTCGTGCTGCGCACGGGGGAAAGTCTGTCGCTGTTGCGCCAGGACCTGACCTCGGTCGAAGCAACGCTCGATGACATGGTGCCGCTGGCTGAGAGAGCGGACGCGTTGCCGCTGGTGACCGGTATCCGTGCCGATGCGCGGCGCATCGTCAACACCCTGCCCGACGAAAACGTGGGCAATGTCGATGACGAGGCGACCATCGCGGAATTTGCGTCCCTGAGACAGGGCGTCGTGCGCCTCGCAAAGGCACTCGACGCGCATATCGAACTCGAGTTGAACAACCTGCAGGGAAGCATCCGGCGGGCGCAGCAGGTCTCGGCGTGGCAGACGGCCGCGCTGGTCCCGGGCACGTTCATCCTCGTACTCTTCTTTACATTGCTGGTCGCGCGTCCCATTCGCCAGATCGATCGCGCAATCAATCAGCTCGGCCAGAGCGGTTTCTCCAGGTCGATCCAGATAACAGGACCGACGGACCTCGAAAAACTCGGACGCCAGCTCGACTGGCTGCGGGTCCGCTTGCTGGAACTCGCGCAGGAGAAGAACCGCTTTCTCCGGCATATGTCGCACGAGTTGAAGACACCGCTCGCCAACATCCGCGAAGGCACGGAATTGCTGCTGGACGGCACCGTCGGGGAACTCGATGCGCCGCAAAGGGAGGTCACGGACATCCTTCGACTGAACGGGCTCAAATTGCAGCAGCTCATCGAGAACCTGTTGAGCTTCAGCGCCTGGCAGACGAAAAGCGAGGTGTTGACGTTGTCGGAATTTCCCCTGCGCGCGCAGATCATTTCGGTCGCCAGGACGCAGCGGCTGGCGTTGAAGGGCGCGCAGATCCGGCTACGGCTCGACGTCGACGACTTCGTGGTAACAGCGGATCATGACAAAATGCGAACCGTTTTCGACAATCTGCTGTCGAATGCCATCAAGTTCACACCAAGGGGTGGCATTATCACGATACGGGCACACACTACAGCCGACCGTTTTGTGGTCGAGTTCGCGGACACGGGGCCCGGCATACCGGAAGATGAAAAGCCCCGTGTTTTTGAGGCATTCTTTCAGGGCAAACAAAAACAGGGTGGCCACATCGCCGGCACCGGGATAGGACTTTCCGTGGTTCATGAGTGCATACAGGCACATGACGGCGCCGTGGAACTGGTCGCGTCCGACGAGTTTCCCGGTGCGCATTTCCGCATTTCCATCCCCCAAAAACGCGCCGCGCGGAGCCACAGGATCGCAGCCAGTGCCTAGTTCCCCTCCTCTGAAACCGACGACGCGGGTAAGCCGTTTGAGTATCGCCACGGTCATGCTTGTCATGACCGGCGGCTGCGCGCAGGTGAATGACTGGCTGTACGGGAATCGCACGGACGAGGGCGCGCCGGTCTACGCCGCCAGCGAGGAGACCCTTTCTTTCGTGCAGGAAATGTACAAACTGGTCACCGGCGACCCGGCCACCCAGGCCGAGATTTATGCGGATTCATCGGCGGCGGCGACCCTGACGCCCGACCCGGCTTCGCGAACCCGCTTTGCGCTGGTACTGGCGATGCCCGGGCACGCCGGCAGCGATCCGGAGCGTGCCCAGAACATGCTGCGGGAATTGTTGTCGCAGCCGGCACTGCTGACGCCGACGGAACGATCGCTCGCGGCGATCCAGTTGCACGAACTCGAACAGCGATTGGTGCTGGATGCCGAAGCACGCCGCCTCCGGGCCGAGAGCTCACGCGCCGAACGCATCGAGGCAGCGGCGAACGCAGAGCGCATCGCGGCGGTCGAGGCTGAAAACCAGCAGCTCCGGCAATCGCTTGCCGAGGCGGAGCAGAAGCTCGAGGCGATCACTACGATCGAGCGCTCGATTCGCGAACAGTCGGACGACAACTCCCAGCAATAACGGTCACGACCGGCTGGTTTCGTGCCGTGTTGCAGGTAGAATCCGGCACAGGCTGCGGACAGACCGCCGCCCCTTTCATTCCTGCGCAGTGCTGTCAGAATTGGGCCCTGCGCAGCTTGTCCCGTATTGCGACCCGGATTTCAAATGGCAACCAAACTGACTGACTCAAAAGGAAAAATTCTTCTGGTCGATGACGATCCCGGCTTGCTTCGGCTGCTGAGCATACGCCTCCGTGCCGAAGGCTACGAGGTCGAGGCCGTGGAGAGCGCGGAACTTGCGCTGGCGGTGCTGCATCGCTTTCATCCCGAACTCGTCATCACCGATCTGCGCATGGACAAAATGGACGGCATCGGGCTGTTGAAAGAGTTGCAGGGCCGGTCGCCGGGGTTACGGGTGTTGATCATCACGGCTCATGGCACGATCCCGGACGCCGTCATGGCCACGCAGAGCGGTGCATTCGGATTCCTGACCAAACCGATCGACAAGGACGAACTGATGAGCACGGTCGAGCGTGCCATGAAAGTCTCCGGCTCAGCGGCCGTCAGCGATGACTGGGCGGCCGAAATCATCACACGCAACCAGGGCGTCAAGGAAATACTGGCCCAGGCTCGTATGGTCGCGGGATCCGATGCACGCGTGCTGATCACGGGTGAATCCGGGACCGGCAAGGAATTGCTGGCCCGCGCAATTCATCGCGCAAGCCCGCGCCGCGACAAGCCGTTCGTGGCGATCAATTGCAGCGCGATGGCAGAGAATCTGCTCGAGTCCGAATTGTTCGGCCATGAGAAAGGTGCATTCACCGGCGCCACCCGCAGTCATAAAGGGCTGTTCCAGGCGGCCGAAGGCGGCACCCTGCTGCTCGACGAAATCGGCGACATGCCGATGCGTTTGCAGGTCAAACTGTTGCGTGTCCTGCAGGAGCAACAGGTGCGGCCGGTCGGCAGCACCGACGCGATACAAATCGACGTCCGCGTACTTTCGGCCACGCACCGCGACCTGATGGACATGATGCGCCTGGGTCGCTTCCGGGAAGATCTTTACTACCGGCTGAACGTCGTCAATATCCACATCCCGGTGCTGGACAAGCGGCGCGAGGACATACCGCTGCTCGTATCGCATTTCCTGCAGGAGATCGCGACAGAACCGGGGCAGGAGCGCAAGGTGTATGCGCCCGAGGCCGTCGAACTCCTGGTAACGGCGGAATGGCCCGGCAATATCCGGCAGCTTTATAACGTCGTGCGGCAGAACGTGGCCTTGTCACGCTCTCCCGTGATCAGCGGCGAACTGGTGCAGAACTCGCTGGGGGATCACGCCGGCAAGCTCGCGTCCTTCAGCGAGGCGCGCGATGAGTTCACGCGTAACTACCTGTCGCAGATACTGCAGATCACGATGGGGAACGTCAGTCAGGCCGCGCGGCTGGCGAAGCGCAACCGCACGGATTTCTACAAGCTGCTCGCGCGCCACGACCTGAACCCGGACGCCTTCAAGTCGCGTTGACGGCCGGGGAACCCTCTACTCCGCGCTGCCGCGTTTCGAATACGCCTCGGCCGACAGTCCATACTTGCTCATGAGGTCGTATAGCGTCGGCCGGGTGACTCCCAGTTGTTCCGCCGCGCGCGAAATATTGCCGTAGTTTTTCATCAGGGCAACGCGAATCGCCTTCGATTCGGCACGTTGGCGAACTTCGCGCAGATTGAGCGATTCGGCAGCCTGTTCGATTCCTTCGATACCCAGATCCGCCGCCGTCACCTGCTTGCCGTCCGCCATGATGACCGCGCCCTTGATCTTGTTTTCAAGTTCCCTGACGTTACCCGGCCAGGAATACGCTTCGATCGCGTCGTTCGCGTCGTCACTGAAACCCGCCAGCGAGCGGCCCTGCTGCTTGGCGTATTTGACGAGCAGGGTCCGCGCCAGTATGAGCCGCCCTTCCTCCCGGTCGCGAAACGGCGGAATATCGATGGTGATTTCACTGACGCGGTAGTAAAGATCCTCGCGAAAACGGTTCAGCGAGATCAATTCGGCCGGGTTCTGGTTGGTGGCGCAAACGACCCGGACGTCGACGGAAATCTCCTCGCGGCCGCCGACGCGCTCGATGACCCGCTCCTGCAGGAAGCGCAGCATTTTCGCCTGCAGTGCGAGTGGCATGTCCCCGATTTCATCCAGGAACAGCGTCCCTCCGTTCGCAAGCTCCACCTTGCCGTGCGTCTGTTTCACCGCACCGGTAAACGCGCCTTTTTCGTAGCCGAACAATTCGGATTCGAGCAGATTCTCCGGGATGGCCGCGCAGTTGATGGCAACGAATCGATTGCCGGCGCGCGGACTCAGGCGATGCAGCGAGCGCGCCAGCAATTCCTTGCCGGTCCCGCTTTCCCCGAGCAGCAAGGTCGTGACGTTGGTCGGCGCGACCTTTTCGATCATTCGACAGACCTGTAGCATGCCCTCGCTTGCGGCAACAATACCGTCGAGAGGCGATTCGCTGGCAAGGCTCTGCAACCGCCGGTTTTCGCCTTCCAGTTCGCTGATGTTGAAAGCGCGCTCGACGAGCAGTTGCAGCGTGTCGGTATCGACCGGCTTCTGGTAGAAGTCGTAGGCGCCCATCGCGACCGCTTTCAGCGCGTTTTCCTGGTCGCCGTGCCCCGTCACCACGATCACCTTGGTATGCGGCAGAAGCCTGAGGATGTCCTGCAAGGTCGCCAAGCCCTCGTCGACCCCTTCGGGATTGGGCGGCAGTCCCAGGTCCTGCAGCACCACCAGGGGCGCGTGCCGGCGCAACTCGTTGATTGCAGAGTTACGGTCGCCGGCAGAGACGACATCGTACTCCTCGAAGCACCATCGCAACTGCCGCAGCAACCCGGGGTCGTCCTCGACAATGAGTAATTTTCTGCCTTCTTCGCTCAAGCTCGTTCTTGGCCCGACGCCTCCAGCCGGCAATGGTGCCACGTTGCCGCCCGCGTTTGGAGGATTCCTTCGTATTCGGCCGCGCATTGCGGCCCGGCAGGCCGCAAGGGACGCTATCGAACCTGGAACACCGCCTCATTCGACGGAGCGCTTTCGAGTCCTGACGAATCGTATGCGGACAGGACGAAGTACCAGTCCCCCGGCACGAGGCCTTCGACGACGTAAGTGGCGATGCCGGGATTGGAGAGATCGATCTCGTAGTCGTAAATACCGGACATGCGCCC
Organism: Woeseiaceae bacterium; assembly: GCA_050738315.1. Lineage (GTDB taxonomy): Bacteria > Pseudomonadota > Gammaproteobacteria > Steroidobacterales > Woeseiaceae > IDS-8. Next base: position 47,105 of record JBOHZD010000331.1, on the reverse strand, counting down.
GTAGGAAATCCGGTATCCGGCGAGGTTGGTCAGCGCCGTCTGGTCGGTCCGTTGGGAAGGTGCGGTCCACGACAGCGTCACCGAACCGGTGCCGCCACTTTCCCGGTTGATGACGATCTGGTCAGTCCGCGATTCGCCCGCAGGATTGGTTGCGGTCACCGTAATGGTGTTAGCGCCTAGCTTCAGCGCAATGCTTTCTGTTTCCCAGTTGTCGGTACCGCTTGCAGATCCGTTTTCGCCATTGTCGTTCTTCCATGACACCGAACTGACGCCGATGTCGCTGCTCGCAATACCCGCGAGCGTCATCTGATCATCCGTCGTATCGATTGCCGGGGCGTCAGGGCTCGTAATGGCGACCGTCAACCCTGTTGGCGACGGTCCGGTGTTCGAGTCGGACGGACCTCCTCCACCACCCGATGAGCATGCAAATATTCCAAACGTCAAAATCGCAATCGTTGCATGTTGCAGTGCAAATCGGTATTTCGTCATCCTGCCAGGTCTCCTTGTATGGCAGGCAATCCCTGATCGCGGGAACACGAAGGCCGGGGCTTCGTCAGGCGCCGTGGGTACGCGAGAGCGGATTTGCAAAGAACGCCTGAAGCACCGGCGCAAGAACGGAAGCTATGATGCTGTTCGTTCTTTTCCTGGCAACCCCGCTATCCTGGGACCCTCAGTCCGGAAGATCGGTGGCTTTGCGTCCCCGCCTTTCGGCGGGTTTGCCGTTTGTCAGTCGGGCCAATCGCTGATTCGAACGCGCGGTCGAATGATTCGGCAACCAGGTGCCCCCAAAGCGATGTCCGGGAGCGTAAGGCAACTACTGTGCCACCCTGCTTTTTTCCGCTAATAATCAATTGGTTACTGAAACAGACCCGACGCGGTCCTGCGGTTACCGGCCCATTCCCGTCCGCAAACGCCGACACTTTGCGAGTTATTGCTTCAAGTATTTGACATAAGTTGTTGTCAAACCCGGGATTATTTTGCGTCGGCGATATGGGACAGGGGCGGCAGATTTTGCGGCGTTGGCCCGCACTGGCCGGGGCGTGAGCGGGTTCTCGCAAGGATGTTAATGGTATTGACAATCATTCTCATTCAGGTTTCAATCTTCCGGAACTAAAGCTCAATGACGGAAGCCGACGACTGATTTTATGTACGTTTGTATCTGCAAAGCGGTCACTGACAAGCAGATTCGCCGCGCCCGGGCCGACGGCATGGACACTCTTTACGACCTCCAGGAGTCGCTGGGAGTTGCGACCTGCTGTGGCGGCTGCGCGGATACCGTGGAATCGATCCTGAACGAAGGCAATCACAGAACGTCGGCAGCCCGGCCCAAGCTTTACATTCCCTCCGCTGCCTGACGCAGCATCGGCTGGCCCGGCGATCTCCATAGCCGTGGCTTGCGAATCGCATTCATTATCATTTTGATTGCGCCTAATTCTGCTTGCCTCTCCCTCCATGGCCTTTAAGATGAACCCTGACGCGTATCCAGTTTCGTCTATTTTTTCTTTGCGGAGACCGGCCAATGAAGGGTGATTCCACTGTCATCGAACATCTGAATCGCGTGCTGAAAAACGAACTGACCGCGATCAATCAGTATTTCCTGCATTCACGCATGTTGAAGAACTGGGGCTTTCACAAGCTTGGCGATAAGGAATATGAAGAATCCGTCGACGAAATGAAACACGCGGATTCGGTGATCGAACGCATTCTGTTTCTCGAAGGGCTGCCGAATCTGCAGGACCTCGGAAAATTGCAGATCGGCGAAGATGTGCCGGAGTTGCTGCAGTGCGATCTCGACCTGGAACTCGATGCACGCGGCGATTTGCAGGCGGCAATCACCTATTGTGAATCTCACAAGGATTTCGTCAGCCGCGGCTTGTTCGATGACATTCTGAAATCCGAAGAAGAGCATGTCGACTGGCTGGAAACCCAGCTCGAAGTCATCGCAAAGATCGGGCTGGAGAATTACCTGCAGTCGCAGACCTGAGGGAAGTCAGGGAGGTCGACGTTTTGTCGCCCGCATGGCGGGCTCCTATTAGGGGAAGTAGACACGTCCCGCGATGATGTCTGCATCTGTAGGGGCCCGCCATACGGGCGACCGGAACGCTGGAACCCGCGCTACAAAGCCCCCGTCAACCCGCCGTCCACAGGCAGGACAATCCCGGTGATGTAACTGGCTGCTTTCGACGACAGAAAGATCGCGGCCCCCGCCATATCATCCGGCACCCCGATGCGTTTGCGCGGTATCTGCTGCACGACCTTGTCGCCCGCGGTTTTCAGGGTATGCGCCATCATCTTGCTCTCGAACGGGCCGGGCGCAATCGCATTGACGTTGATCTGACGTCCCGCGAGGTGCGCTGCGAGGACGCGCGTCAGATGGTGTATGCCCGCCTTGCTCGGCCCATAGGAAAACGTCGGCAGAAAATTCACGTGCAGGCCGTCCACCGAGCCGATGTTGATCACGCGCGCCGGATCCTCGTGAGACGCCGCCTGCTGGAGCAGCGGCAACAGCTTCTGTGTCAGAAAAAACGGCGACTTCAGATTGATCGTCAGCACTTTGTCCCAGCCGCTCTCCGGAAATTCGTCCAGGGATGCGCCCCATACGGCGCCGGCGTTATTGACGAGGATATCCAGCCGCCGTTCCCGCCTGGCCACCTCGGCTGCGAGTTCGTGCACGCCCTCCATCGACGACAGATCGCAAGGAACGGATACGCACTCGCCATGCTCCGACAGTCGAGCCGCCGTGGCGTCGCAGACTTCGGCCGTGCGCGAAGAAATATAGGTTTTGACCCCGTGCATGACAAAACCGGTGGCGATCATCTCGCCGATACCGCGCGAGCCACCGGTGACAAGGGCAATTTTGCCCTCAACGTTGAACAGGTCTTTCATGGTTACTCCCGGCCGTGGCGGGCGGGTGCGCGCTCGAATCCGGCACGGAAGATCATACACGAGACCCGCCAGCAGGCCAGCGTGGCGGGCACTGCGTCAGTGCAGGCCTTTCTTTGTTACAGCAGCCCTTCCGCCTTGTACCAGTCGGCCGTGCGGCGCAGGCCTTCCCGCAGCCCGACATGGGGGTTGTAGCCGATCAACGTCCGCGCCTTTTTGGTCGAAAACGCGCGGCTCAACTGGAAGAACTTCACCCGTCTCGGGTAAATCGGCGGCGACAGACCGACTGCGCGAAATACCCGGTCACAGACGACGGCCGCGGCCATCACAGGCTTCAATGGAATATGTCGCTCCGGGACCTGGCGATCAAGCGCATCGCCGATAAGCTTTACCAGTTCATTGAGAGTCGTATAGCGTTCACCCGCGATGGTGAAAATCTGTCCCACGGCTTGTGGCTCGGTTGCCGCCAATACGAAACCGTCGACGAGATCGTCTATGTAAATCGTATGGTAGAGGCTCTCGCCGGAACCAATCATCACGAAGTAGCCTTTCTCAATGGGTTTGAAGAGCTTCAGAAATCGCGTATCTCCCGGTCCATAAATGCTGGCCGGTCGCACGACCGTGCCCTTCAGGCCATTGGAGAAATACCTGAGCGCAATCTTCTCCCCGGCGAGCTTGGACTCCTGGTAATGATCCAGGGGCTTGTACCGGTAGGTTTCGTCCGCGGGCGGCTCTTCGATCTCGCCGTGAACACCGATCGTCGAACAATGCACGAAGCGGTCAATCTTGCGACTGTTCGCCTCGTCCAGAAGGTTACGGGTTCCATCGACATTCACTCGCCAGAATTCGTCCTGATCGGAGAGTTCCGACCGGAACGCGGCCGCGATGTGAAACACGACGTCGACAGACGGAAACGCCTCGGCGACTTCCTTTCGACTGGTGATGTCGGTCGTTATGCAGTTGACGCCTAATGCCTCGAGCGCTTCGGTGTCGCTGCTGGGTCGGACGAACGCTTTTACCTCCCAGCCGTCGTTGACCAGACGCCGGCACAGCGCCCCGCCCGTAAACCCCGTCGCTCCTGTTACCAGAGCCCGCTTCGTCGCCCGCGAATTCATCACTGTATTTCCTTACCTGCAAAGTAAGCCCGCGCCACCCACGTGCAAGTTTCGTACCAATGTTGCTAGTATAAAAATGCGAGTGCATCCCGATGCTTGTCTGGCAAGGTATCAACCTGCGTGTAAAAAATACCGCGCAAAATTGTTCGACGGTACAATCTACAATTTGTGAATTTGCTTGTCGCATTGCGGCGACAGATGCACGTGCAGAATCACTCGTGTCGAGAGCAGCTCGTCCGCTTTTTTTGCGTCGCGGTTTGTTGGAGAATGGCCGCCGACCGAAAACGGCACCCAAATTTGTGACTTACCAGCAGATGGATGACCCGATTACCACTAGTGAGACTCCACCCGTCGCAAACGTCGACCCGATCCCAGGGGCGGGTTCGCTCCAGGGATTGGATTCACCCATCTTTTTCGTCGGCACGCCGCGCTCCGGTACGTCGCTCCTCAGCCGAATCGTCGGCAGCCATCCGGAGATTGCCGTACCGTTCGAATCGCATTTCTTCAACGGCTTCGTGCCCTGGCTCAGGTACTACGGCGATCTGGCGGTCCGAAGAAACCGGAATCGGCTCTTGCGCGATCTGCTGCAATCCGTGCGGCTCCGGGAATGGATTCCTCGCGTCAACGCACAGAACGCTCGCACAAATATCGAAGCCAGTGGTCGATTCGACTTCCCTGGCATCATCGCCGGAATCATGGAGTCCTGGTGCAACGCACAAGGAAAACGCCGCTGGGGGGAGAAAACGCCGCATCATATTTTTTTCGCCGACCAGATCATCGAAGGGTTCCCGCGCGCCCAATTCATTCATATCGTGCGCGATGGACGGGATGTTGCCGTTTCGTGGAAACGTGTGAAATTCGGACCGGAGCACGTCTACCCGAGCGCCCGCCGCTGGGCAGAGGTTCTCGAGACAGGCCGCAGACTCAAAGAGTTGCTGGGCCCGGCGCAATATCTCGAGCTGCGCTACGAAGACCTGCTTCAGGACGCGGAAGCCACCATTCGCCGGATCTGTCACTACCTTGGGGAAGCATACAGCCCCGAAATGCATTACTTTTATCGCACGAACGAAAAGTATCCAACCGACGCACGAAACGAAGCTAACATCGCAAAGCCGGTCATGGCCAACAACACCGGACAATGGCCTCGATACCTGTCGCCGAGAGAGATACGAATATTCGAAGCTGTAGCCGGCGACACTCTGGAGAGCTACGGTTACGAACGAGCCTGCAAAAATCCGCGCCTGTCAAGGCTGGAACGCGCCTTCTGCAAATACATCGAACATCCTCCGAGAAAAATCGTGCCGATGCTGACGAACCGCAAGAGCCAGGTGGAGACCCTGGTCCGGGCCTTGATGTACCTGCGGCTGCGCGCCGGGCTGTGAATTCAACGGTATGGCAATCGGCCCTGCTTTTCGGCATATTTGCCGGCGCTAGCATCAAGGAGCAACCGGCAGAGCTATGGCATCGGTGAATGCAATCATTGTCACGTCACAGAGAACCGGATCGACGTTTCTCGCCGAGGTCCTGGACGCTCATCCGGACGTACGATGCTATGGCGAAGTGCTGAATGGCAGTCCTGTCAGACCGCCGCCCATCGTCCGCGATTACAAGTATGCTGCAAAGACATACCGATACATCGTCTCGGGGGCATGGCGGCCGATCGCGACCATGGAACGGTGTTATGCACATGCGGAGAAACCCATCGTTGCGTTTCAGGCAATGTACAATCGAGTGAATACCCGTTCAGTTCGGCGCTTTCTGCAAGAGCGGCAGGATATCCGGATTATTCACCTGCGGCGGGACAATCTGCTGAAACAATACGTTTCCAGGGCGCTGCTGACCAAAAAGCGCGGCGCCAGCAAGGAACGCCCCTGGTCGCCCCACACAAGCTCTCCCGTTCCGGCTGTCTCGACCCGCATTTCGCCGGCCAAGGCAATCAAGGAAATGCGAAAGGTCCGTGATTTATTCAACGAGTTCGAATCGTTCTTCGCGAGACACCGGAAAATCGAACTGGTCTACGAGCAGATGATCAACGGGCAGTCGCTATCAAGCGCAGCCTGGGCAGCCGTTGGCGAGCTGCTGGAAATCGAACCTGCCGAAGCCGCCAGCGATCAGATCAAGATAAATCCAGGCGACCTGCGTCCGATGGTCGAAAACTATGATGAACTGGCCGACGCATTGAAGGGAACCGAGTTCGAACGGTTTCTTGATTAGCAAAAAGTCCGGTATCTCGCCGTATACGATCGGCTGGCGGAGCTTATCTGAATGACGCATCGGCACTTGCAGGATGCCACGCGCATCGCCCGAAATACGATCGGACTGCTGCTCGTGTCATTGGTCGCCAAGGGTTCCGGCCTCATCGTCGTCATTGTGGTTGCCAGGTATCTCGGTGCCGAGACCCTGGGTGTCTTTGTCGTCATCATGGCGCTTACCCTGCTGTTAGCCACGGTGTCACCGCTGGGTACGCCCGACGCCGCCATTCGAGCCATCTCGCGCGACCATTCGACCTTGTTGCGCCATTGGGTCGAGAGCGCCGCTGTGTCAGTTCTGTTCGCCCTGCTCTTCGGATTGATACTGGTATCCGGAAGCCGCCTCATGGCGATGCCGACCGACGCGCAGGCAGCGGTGGATATCGCCGCCGTCGCCCTGCTTCCGGGTGCGCTGATGCTGGCTTCGCAGGCGCCTCTGCAGGCCTTGGAACGCATGAAGTATCTGACCGTATCGGCGTTCGCGGGCAGAATCGTCGGCCTGACCCTCCTCGTTCTGATGCTCGAATCGGGCGCAGGAATTGTTGCGGCGTTTGTGAGCCACCTCGTATTCCTGGTGATTACCGACGTCATCCTCGCCATTGCCATCGTCAGACATGGCCGCACAATCGGTGCGTCGACCGATTGGAACCTTACCCCGGCCGGCATCGTGCGAGCCATTGTCGGCGGCTTGCCGTTTGCCGGCCAGCGCGTTCTCGGCGAAGCCGTGATCCGTATCACCCTGATTGTCTTGCCGCTGCTGGTGACGGTGGAAGCAGTCGGCTTGTTCGATGCGGCGGACCGCATCCGCCGAACGATCGCTATTGCTGCGCCGATCATCATGCTGGCGGTGATGCCGGAATTTTCCCGTGCGTTCACGGGCGATATGAAGCGGGCGACAACACTTGCCCAGCGCACGATGAAGTTCATGTTGATAGTGATCCTCCCGCTTGTCTTTCTGCTTGTAGCCGCCGCTCCGGGAATCATCGAGTTACTCTACGGTGCGGGATACGATCGATCTGTCCCGGTGCTGCGGATCGGCGCGTGGTCGATGGTGTTCCTGACTGCCGACCTGGTGCTCAAGCAGATCATGATTGCAAATCACAGGGAACACGCCTTGCTATGGCGTTCTTGCTGGGGCGTTGTTGTACAGATCATATTAATGATCGTCCTCGCCCGGTATTTCGGGATAAAGGGAGTGGCATTGAGCGTCGTTGTGGCCAGTGCATTCGTCTTGATGCTGGATGCGGAATTCGTGAGGCGGCATCTGACACCGATGAACCTCCTGACCGCGGCAGTCAAGCCGTTGCTTTGCGCGATGATCTCGGGCGCCGTGGCCCTGGCTCTGAACGAACAAAACCTGGCGGTCACAATCACTGCGGCCGCAATCACCTACCTCGGCGCGGTCATTTTGTTCCGCGCGATCACTCCAGCCGAGATGGCAATCCTTCGTCAATTACCTGCAAGTCTTCTGCGGAAAGGTTGATTCACCGCTAAAGAAATCCTTCCGCTTTGTACCAATCGGCTGTACGGCGCAGGCCTTCCTGCAGACCCACCCGAGGTTTGTAGCCGATCAGTTGCCGTGCTTTTCTGGTCGAGAAGGCACGGCTCAATTGAAAGAAATTCACTCGCCTTGGATAAATCGGTGGCGATAATCCGACTGAGCGAAATACCCGGTCGCAAACGATCGCAGCAGCCATAACGGGTTTCAGGGGAATGTGCCGCTCCTTGACTTGACAATCGAGCGCAACACCAACTTCCTGCACCAGTTCGTTGAGCGTCGTATAGCGCTCACCGGCAATGGTGAAAATCTCTCCCACGGCTTGCGGTTTCGTTGCCGCCAGTACAAATGCCTCGACGAGGTCGTCTATGTAAATCATATGATAGAGGCTCTCGCCGGAACCGATCATGACGAAGTAGCCTTTGTCGATCGGTTTGAACAGCTTCACAAAGCGCGTATCCCCGGGGCCGTAAATGCTGGTCGGTCGCACCACGGTGCCCTTCAAGCCGCTTGCGAAATATTTGAGCGCAAGCTTTTCGCCAGCCAGTTTGGATTCTTCATAATGATCCAGGGGTTTGTATCGATAGGTTTCGTCGGCGGGCGGATGATCGATCGCGCCCTGAACCCCCACCGTCGAACAATGAACGAAGCGGTCGATTTTCCGCCTCTCGGCTTCGTAGAGGAGGTTGTGAGTTCCGTCTACGTTCACGCGCCAGAATTGGCTCTGGTCCGGAAGTTCCGTCCTGGCCGCGGCCGCGATATGAAACACGACTTTGACATCGGGAAACGCCTCCGCGACGCTTTCGCGACGGGTAATGTCGGTGGTTATACAGTTGACGCCTAATTCATCGAGCGCAGCCGTGTCGCTGCTTTGCCTGACGAATGCCGTCACGTCCCATCCGTCTCGTACCAGACGCCGGCACAGCGCCCCGCCGGTGAAGCCGGTAGCCCCGGTCACCAGAGCTTTCACATGCGCTCGCGAACTCATTTGTACTCCGAACTGCAGTGTATTGACGCCTTAATCCGACAGCTGCAATTTTCGTACCGATATTGTTTTTGCAAATATGCAAGCGTAACGCCGGAGTGGTTTGCCAACGGTTAGACTTGACACGTAAGAAATACATGCGCGAAATTGCTCAACGGCACAATTTACAAGCCAGGAAATACCTTGTCGCAAAGCGGCGACAGTCGCATGCGTTAACAAGACGGAGCAGCACGTGATCGATTGCACACCTGCGCCGAATGCGACGCTCGGGGAGTGCGGTATATTGTCACGATCGATATTGCTGATCTTTTATTCGTGAATGGAATCGCCAGTCATCATCATCGGAGCGCCGCGCTCCGGCACCTCTTTGCTCAGCCAAATCATCGGCAGTCACCCGGCGATCGCAGTGCCTTACGAATCGCACTTCTACGAGACATTCATGCCTTGGTTCAGGTACTACGGCGATCTGCAACAGCGCCGCAATCGCGAACGGCTGGTGCGCGACATACTGCAGACAGCCATGTTGAGGCACTGGGTGCCCCGGGTCGATCAGCAGGCCGCGCTGACGCGCATCGAGGCCAATGCACGCTTCGACCCGGACGGCATTTTCGCCGGCATCATGGAAGCCTGGAGCGCGGCTCAGGGGAAGCGGCGGTGGGGCGAGAAAACGCCGGTCCACGTGTTCGTCGCAAGCCACATCGCCGCAAAGTTCCCCGACGCGAAGTTCGTTCACATCGTGCGGGACGGGCGGGACGTGGCGTTGTCCTGGATGCGTGCGCGGTTCGGACCGAAGGATATCTATCACGCCGCGACGGGCTGGCTCAGTTTTCTCGCGGCGGCTCGCAATCTCGAGGCCATTCTCGATCCGGCGCGCTTTTTCGAGTTGCGCTACGAGGACTTGTTGCGCGATCGGCAGTCGCAGACGCGACAAATCTGCGCATTCCTCGGCGAGGACTATGCCGCCGGCATGCTCGACTTCCACCGGTTCGAGGGCCGGTATCCGACCGATGCGCGCAATCGGGAGAATCTCGCGCGCCCGCTCATCGCGAACAACACCGGGAAATGGCGGCATCGGCTTGCCCCACGCGAGATCCGCATCTTCGAAGGCGTGGCCGGCAAGGCCCTCGAAAGAAACGGCTACGAACGAGTAGCGAGAAACGCGACCGTGTCGGCCCTCGAACGGCTCCGGGCTAAAACCACGCACCCCGTGAAGCGAGCCTTCGCCATGGCCCGCAACACCCAGGGCCAGATGGACGGCCTGATCCGCACTCTGATCTACCTGCGCCTGCGCGCGGGACTCTAGGAAATGCAGTACGGATCAACAAGAACAGTCCCCTTGCGCGGGACTGTCCTCGAGATGGTGGCGTCCCCAGGGGGAGTCGAACCCCCGTTACCGCCGTGAAAGGGCGATGTCCTGGGCCACTAGACGATGGGGACGGAAGTCGCATATCGTTTATGACGACAAGGACCGGTCGTGAGCCTGCAGTGCAGACTCCGGCGGGACCTTGGTGGAGCCAGGCGGGATCGAACCGCCGACCTCTTGCATGCCATGCAAGCGCTCTCCCAGCTGAGCTATGGCCCCGTGGAGGCCGGGACTTTACGTAGCCTGCCCAATCCTGTCAAGGCAACTTCCTCACGGGTATTTCTGTTCAGTTTTTATTGACTTGCCGAGGTCCGATCCGAAGTGGCGGCGCGCACCTGCAGCAGATCGATAGCACGGTCGAGCCGTGCCAGGGTGCGCTCACGACCGACAAGCGCCAGCGTGACATCGATGGGCGGCGATACCGATCCACCGGTCACCGCGACGCGGACCGGTTGCCCGAGTTTGCCGAGATTGATGCCGAAGGCTGAGGCAACATCCCGGATCGCCTCGCTGATGCCGTCCTCGGTCCACGACGATAACGATCGAAGGCGGCCTGCGACATCCTTGAGCGGCTCCAGAATGACGGGCCGCAAGTGCTTTTTCGCGGCCGCGGCGTCGATTTCCTCGAAATCCTCGTAGCAATAACGGCAGTTTGCCGCCATTTGCACGAGTGTCTCCGCCCGCTCCCGGTAGCCTTCGGCCACGCGGGCGGGATCCGGCCCGTTCGACGGGTCCAGGCCCCCGCGCCGCAAGTAAGGGACGAGCAATTCGCCGAGCGTATCGGCCGGCATGGCAATAATGTGCTGCTGATTCAACCAAAGCAGTTTTTCCGGATTGAATGCGGATGCCGAAGGATTGACGTCCGCAATATCGAACAGGCGAATCATCTCGTCGATCGAGAAAATTTCCTGGTCGCCGTGCGACCAGCCGAGCCGCACCAGGTAGTTGAGCAGGGCTTGCGGCAGATAACCCTGGTCCCGGTACTCGCGAACATCGACGGCACCGTGCCGCTTGGAGAGCTTCGCGCCGTCCGGCCCGAGAATCATCGGCAAGTGAGCATAGGCCGGTGGCGCGACTCCGAGCGCGGCCAGCATGTTCATCTGTCGCGGCGTGTTGTTCAGGTGATCGTCGCCGCGGATGACGTGCGTGATCTGCATATCGGAATCGTCGACGATCACCGTGAAATTGTAGGTCGGCGTGCCGTCCGAGCGAGCGATGATCAGATCGTCGAGTTCCGCGTTCTGGAATACCACCCTGCCCCGAACCAGGTCGTTGACGACCACCTCGCCGTCGGTCGGGTTCCTGAAACGAACGACCGGCTTGATGCCGTCGCGGGGCTCTTTGCGGTCCCGGCACCGGCCGTCATAACGGGCCTTGTCGCCTGCCTCCGTCTGTCGCGCTCGCAGCGCAGCGAGTTCCTCTTTGCTGCAATAGCATCGATAGGCCTTCCCGGATGCCAGCCATGCCTCGATAACTTCCGCGTAGCGGTCGAATCGGCGCGTCTGGAAATACGGACCTTCATCGGCCGCGAGCCCGAGCCACTCCATGCCTGCGAGAATGGCATCGACATTTTCCACGGTGCTGCGTTCCCGATCCGTGTCTTCGATCCGAAGCACAAATGCACCGCTGCAATGGCGCGAGTAGAGCCAACAAAACAGCGCGGTACGTACGCCGCCGATGTGAAGTACGCCGGTTGGACTGGGAGCAAAACGGGTTCGAACGGTCATGCGGCCGGATCAATGAGTTGCGACGGAGATATCGACGATCAGAGGCAGGTGGTCGGAACCTATATCCGGGCCCGTTCGTATGCTCGCAACATTCAGCCCTTCCGACAACAGGCAATGATCGATGGGAATGCGCAGAAAAGCGGGACGCGTGGGCCAGGTCGGCCGATACCCGATTCCACGGGCTGCATTGACGATTCCGGTTCCTGACTCGAGCACATCGTAATAGGGCGACCAGGGAGTTACGTTCAGGTCGCCCAAAAGTATTTCGTCGTGATTGCGGTCCGCTCGAAACAAGGTGGCCAGTTTCTCCAGTTGCCGATTTCGCAATCGTGTTTTCGCCGGACTGGTTGGCGCCCGAACGTGTGCCAGGACAAACGTGGCCCCACGGCCGCCTATCTCAACCTCGGCAAGGATTGCCGTCTGAAATCCGTCCTGCCTGTAAGGGCTATGCTCCAGCTCCCGCAGTGGCAAGCGGCTGAACAGTGCAAGACCGTATGCGCCGTCCTCCGTGTGCAGGATTCGATAGGGATAGTCAAGTTCGCGCAGTGCTTCGGCCCATTCCCGGTCGACTTCGCTGAGACCCACAATATCCGGCCTCAGGTCGGCAATCAGGTCGCGCAACGGGCCATAATTATTGTTCCGCAAGTTGACGTTTGCCGCGAGCATCCGAAACGACACCGGAGTCGCCTGGGCGTCGCGAGGACCGGGCATAACATACGACATTAGATATGCCAGGTTCACTGCAGCCAGTACCGCTGCCAGCAGCGCTGACCTTGGTTGCCGAAACACGGCGGCCAGGATGCAGAGCACGATCGACCCGACAACCAGCTGCATTCGAAAATGAGTCGACAATTCGGCAACCCAGAGGACCTGGCCCAGAAACGAAAGCAGCGTCACAGCGGTCGCCGCCAGAACTGACGCTCTCGTGACTTTTTCGGCGGTGGTCAAATACGGTCGCGGAGTCATACCTGACTTTTTGTCGGACATCGAACGGGCACGGTACGCCCTTGAAATTGCAGGAGTTTCGTCGGTATAGTAATGGTTTCACACAACCCGATGGGCACAGGGTCACGGAATTCCCGCCCTGAACTTCGCATAGTAATACGACAACCGGCCCGTGGCACGAGCTATTGTGGGGACCGGGTTTTTCAAGCAGCCGGCGAAGTTGCTTTAAAATAGGGGTCAGTCAATCGCTGCGGACATATTGGAACGATGGTCGCTGAAAGGAAGTCGGAGGGTGCTATCGTCGATGCCCACGTGCACTTATACGATTGCTTCGATGTGCATGGATTTCTCAGCGGAGCGAGCCACAACCTGCGCGCAGCGGCCGCAAGCCTGGGACGCACCCACGCAGCGACGAGCGTCCTCATGCTGACCGAAACGAATCGAGAAAACGGGTTTGATCGACTGTTGCAGCTTGCCGGGAGTTGCCGAACGGACGGCCTGCCGCCCGGGTGCTGGAGCGTTCAGCGCATCCCGAACGATCCAGCCGCCGTTGCTGCGACCAGCGCGGATGGCACCGCGATCATCGTTGTTGCCGGCCGACAGATTATCAGTTCAGAGGGTCTGGAGGTGCTCGCACTTGGAACCGACAAAGCGATTTCAAATGGCGCCTCGCTTGCGGAACTGGTTGATGCGGTCAATTCTGTCAAAGCCATACCCGTCATTCCATGGGGCGTCGGAAAATGGCTCGGCCGTCGTGGGCAAGTGGTGAAATCCTTCATCGAATCCCCGGCGAGCAGCACTGTGTTTCTCGGCGATATCCTCGGGCGACCGGTGTTCTGGCCGCGGTCGTCGGTTTTCCGCAGGGCGGCGGCGCGCGGCATCGACGTGCTGCCGGGCACCGATCCATTGCCGCTGGAAACCGAGACACCGCGTGCCGGAAGCTGCGGATTTTACATTGACTGCGACCTGGCCAGTGGACCGCCGAGCGTCGTATTGAAAGAGGCGCTGCGGGTTGACCCGCTCACGATACTCCCATTCATCCGTCGCGAGTCTACGTGGCGATTTTTTCGCAACCAGGCGCGCATGCGGCTTCAGTAAGCGGCCTAGCGATGGATACAGCGGATCTCTTGCGTGAAACACCGGACATCGAGACGGCTTCCGACAATTACGCCAGCCGGTTCTCGGGATCCGCCGGACGATACTTTCTCGATGTGCAGGAGCAGGCGGTACACTACGTCCTTCGTGGCCGTTCTTTCGCTTCGGTTCTCGACGTGGGCGGAGGACACGGTCAACTCGTCCCCATATTCTTGAAATATCCCTCGGGATTGACGATTCTCGGCAGCGATGAATGCACGCATAAGAGAGTGCGCGAGTCGTTTCCCGATGCAAAGATTCATTTCGCGACCGGCGATGTCGTACACCTGCCGTACCCCGATCGCAGCTTCGACATTGTTATTGCCGTTCGATTGATTTCCCATATCGAACACTGGGAGACCATGCTTGCTGAATTTTGCCGCGTCGCTCGTCAGTCCGTGGTCATTGATTACCCGAGTTGGAACAGCCTGAATACATTCACACCTTTGCTCTTTAATGTGAAAAAGTCTTTTGAAGGAAATACCCGTACGTACACCAGCTTTTTTTTGGGCGATCTGGCCCGTGTTTTCAAACTGCATGGCTTTGCGATCGCGAGTACTCGCAAGCAGTTGTTTCTCCCGATGGTCCTGCATCGCGCATGCCATGGAGCGCGCTGGCTACAACGGATAGAGAACGTTTTGAGTCATCTGGGAGTGACCGCACTTTTCGGATCACCCGTGGTCATTCGTGCCGACCGCCAATGAGAATACTGCTGGTTGCACCCAATCCTTTTTTTCAGGAACGGGGCACGCCTATCGCCGTTCGCATGTTATGCGAGACCTTGTGCGAGGCCGGACATTCGGTCGACCTGCTGACCTACCACGTCGGCACGGACGTACACGTCCCCGGACTGACCGTTTGCAGAATTCCACGCGTGCCCTTTATCAGCGACGTTCCGATCGGATTTTCATTGAAGAAACTGGTATGCGACGCGGTCCTTTCCCTAAAGTTGCTGGGGCGGGTGGCCCGCAACCGCTATGACGTCATCCACGCTGTTGAGGAAGCGATCTATCCATCGTTGTTTGCGCGTCTTTTGACTCGGGCCACAATCATCTACGACATGGATTCGTCGATGGCTGACCAGCTGCTCGAGGAATGGGCGTTTCTGGGACCCGCGAAGAAGTTTCTATATGGCTTCGAGCGACTCGCAATCCGGGGGTCTGACGGAGTTGTCGCTGTCTGCGATGCCCTGGCCGAGCGCGTCGTTGCCTGCGATCCGGATAAACGAATCCTCGTGCTGCATGACGTACCGCTGGAATCCGGGCCCGGCGCCAGGCCGGCAGAAGATTTGCGCCTCGCCTTCGGGATACGCGGTCTGCTCATGCTTTACGTCGGCAACCTGGAGCGCTACCAGGGAATCGATCTGTTGCTCGATGGATTCGCTCGCGCAAAGCCCGCGGAAGAGATGAGCCTGATCGTCATTGGTGGCGAACGAGACGACATCGAGACATACCGCTCCAGGGTGGAGGCACTCGGACTCGGCGACTCCGTCCACTTCCTCGGCCCACGGCCGATCGAACAATTGTCAGGCTACCTTCGCCAGGCCTCCGTGCTCGCCTCGCCGCGGCTGACCGGCAATAACACGCCGATGAAAGTTTATTCATATCTTGCCGCCGGCAAGCCCATATTGGCGACCCGAATCGCGTCGCATACTCAAGTGATGGATTCATCGTGCGCAGTGCTGGTCGACCCGACTCCTGAAGCCGTGGCGGCGGGAATCGAGCGGCTGGCGTCGCATGAAACATTGCGAGATGAGCTTGGCGTAGCGGCCGTCAACCTCGTCAAGGCGAAATACTCGGTCGCCGTATACAAGAAAAAGGTGGTCGACGAGTATTTGTATCTCGAACACGGAGCCCTGCCATGAAGCGGGAACCGACGCGGCTCGCGAATGAGCAGTTTGACTTGCTCGTGGTGGGCGCGGGCATCTACGGCTCTACGATCGCGGCGGCCGCAGCAGAACAAGGCCTCAAAGTGGCTTTGATCGACCAGGGTGACTTCGGCCACGCCACCTCCGCCAACAGTCAAAAGATCATCCATGGAGGGCTGCGCTACCTGCAGCAGCTCGACCTCTGGCGCATGCGCGAGTCGATTGCGGCCCGGAGGCACCTCATGACGGTGGCTCCCCATCTTGTGCGACCGCTGCCCTGCATCGTACCGACCCAGGGTCACGGTTTGCGGAGCAAACTCGTATTGGCTGTGGCGCTGGCGCTGAACGATCTTGTCTCCTGGGACCGAAACCGTGCGATGGACGACGCTCACCGCCTGCCTCGCGGACGAGTTGTGTCCGCTGCCGAATGCCTGCAACGGGTCCCCGGCCTGAACCCCGGCGATGTAACCGGCGGCGCAGTCTGGTTCGATGCAATGGCGTGGGATTCGGAACGCGTGACGCTCGCGTTCGTGACCTCCGCCGCCTCGAACGGTGCCTGTGTTGCCAACTATATTCAGGCCACTGGATATCTCGGGACCGCCAAAACCGTGTACGGTGTGGCCGCGAAGAATGTGCTGGACGGCGAGACCTTCGAAATCCGGGCATCGGTCGTCGTCAATGCCATGGGACCGTGGTCCGGCGGCCTGTCCGCGCCAAACGGCGAACCTGTTCCGGATCTGCCGCGGCGCTGGTGCCGGGCGATGAATGTCATCATCAACCGACAGTTATTCGGTGAATATGCCGTCGGACTGACAGCCGGCCAGTACGTCGATCGGGACGCGATCCTGAACAAGGGCACCCGGGACTTCTTTTTTGTCCCATGGCGCGGATGCACGATCATCGGCACGTTTTACGACCGGGTACAGAATTGGGATCACAAGGATCTTGTGGGTCCTGAAGACATTCAACGCATGTTGCGGGAGATCAACACGGCATACCCGGCAGCGGATCTCAAGCTAACGGATGTCGGCTACGTGCACTCGGGCATGCTGCCGGAGGCACCCAATTCGAATGAATTTCACGATGTGCAGCTCTTGAAGCAGCCGGTTGTCGTCGATGCGGCACCGGCCGGCGGGGTGCAGGGCCTGTTGTCCGTCATCGGCGTGAAGTACACTACGGCGGCACAGGTGGCGCAGCGCATCGTACACACAACACGAGGCAAACTCCGTCGAGTCTCCGGCTCGACCGGATTCGATTCAAACAAGCGCGATCGCAGTAACACCGGCCAGCCCAGCATCGGTGTCAACCGGGAAAATGCAGCAGCAACTGTGCAACCTGACACTGTGGCCCGGTTACGCGCCACCTATGGTTCGGCCCTCAGCGATGTCTGGCGATTTCTTGAAACGCCCGAGAGCAGGCAATCACTGAGCCCGGATCAATCGATTCTGGCCGGCGAGGTCATTTATTCCGTTCGGAGGGAAATGTCACAGAAGCTGTCGGATGTTGTTTTCAGGCGTACGGGCCTTGGCACCGACCACTATCCTGGCCGGCGCACGCTGCTGCGCTGCGCCGAGGTGATGGCGGCGGAACACGGATGGACCGTACAGAGAATGAATAAGGAAATTGTGGAAGTCGAACAAAAGTACTCGGCTTTGTTTGCTGCCGGTTGCATCGAGCGCCCGGAACCACTGATCGAGGCGGCATCCCCCAAGACCGCCGGTAACGCACACCACGGGAGAGAATAACAATGAAAATACTCGTAACAGGAGGCACTGGATTCACCGGCAAGGCACTCGTCAGGCGCCTGATCGATGACGGCCACGAGGTTATCGCACTCGACTACAAGGAAGGACTGAAGACTGACGAACTGCGTGAATGGGGAGCCACGGTTGTGATCGGCTCGGTCACCGACAGAGATGTATTGCAGCGTTGCATGCCGGGGGTTGATGTTGTCCAACACGTCGCGGCGGCATTTCGCGAGATGAATGTCGACGACGCATATTACCGCAAGGTCAATGTCGAAGGCACCAGGAACGTACTGGAGATAGCCCTCGCGAACGGCGTCAAAAAGGTCATCTATTTCAGCACCTGCGGTGTCCACGGCAATGTCGATCATCCGCCCGCGGCCGAAGACGCTCCGATTCAGCCCGCGGATTACTACCAACGCACCAAATACGAAGCCGAACCGATTGTGCGCGAATTCGTGCACAAGGGGCTCAAGTGCCTGATCATCCGGCCGGCTGCAATTTACGGCCCGGGTGATCCGGAGCGGTTCTGGATGATCTTCAAGCGCGTTGCCGGGGGAACGTTCCCGATATTTGGCAGTGGCAAGACGCTGTACCATCCGCTCTACATCGACAACCTCGTCGATGCGTCGATACTCGCAATGCAGTCCGAGCGCGGCGACGGCGAAGCTTACCTGATTGCAGATGAAGAGTATGTGGAAATCGAAACGCTCGTCCGCGAGATCGCGCATGTATTGAATGTTGATCTCAAGGTCCCCCACTTCCCGGTCATGCCACTCGTCGTCACAGGGCACATACTTGAAAAAGTCTGTAAACCCTTCGGCATCGTTCCACCGATTTTTCCGCGCCGGGTCGACTGGTACCGGCAGAACCGCGCGTTCGACATCAGCAAGGCAAAGCGTGACCTTGGTTACAACCCCCAGGTGCCGTTGCGCGAAGGATTACGCAGGACGGCTGCCTGGTATAAGGAAAACGGGTACCTTTAGCCTGACTCAGGCGGCCGGTGACCCGGGCGTCACAACGAAACTGTGTCGCCCGGTCATGATGGCTCACCACTGGAAATTCTGAATGTGCGGAATCGCAGGCATCGTCTCTCCGGTTCATCGGCAGAAAATCGTGCCGATGACCCGTGCCCTCATCCATCGCGGGCCGGACGGAGAAGGATTTTATACGGACGATGTCATTGCGATCGGGCAGCGGCGCCTCAGCATCATTGACCTCGCAGGCGGGAAGCAGCCGATTGCAAACGAGGCCGGCAATCTGCAACTTGTATGCAACGGAGAGATCTACAACAGCCCCACGCTTCGGCAGGAGCTGATCGCGGCAGGTCATACGTTCAGAACAGCCACCGACGTCGAAGTCATTCTTCATCTATACGAAGAGTACGGGGTGGATTGCATCAAGAGACTCCGCGGCATGTTCGCATTCGCGATTTGGGACCGCGATCGGCAAAGCCTGTTTCTGGGCCGCGATCATATGGGTCAAAAGCCGCTGTTCTATGTGACCAACGGCTCCGAGATTGCGTTTGCATCCGAGGTCAAAGCGCTACTCGCAAGCGGCCTGGTCGAGCCCCAAATAGATCTGGATGCACTGTGGCATTACATGTCATTGCGATTTATTCCTGACCAGTATTCATTGTTCCGCAATATCCGCAAGCTCCCGGCAGCAACGTTCCTGACGTGGGCCGATGGAAAGACGGCGCTCGCAAAGTACTGGAGCCCCGACTACGGGCGCAAGCACAGCGGCGGCGAGGCGGCCATCGAAGAGGGCCTCAATGAGTTGCTGCTCGACACGGTGCGCATGCACATGCTGAGCGACGTACGGGTCGGCGCTTTCCTGAGCGGAGGCATCGACTCCAGCCTGGTCACGGCGATGATGACGCATGCGACGGACGACAGGATTCCGACGTTCTCGATCGGCGTGAAAGAGCAGGATTTCAATGAGCTGCCGTATGCCCGCATGGTCTCCGATCGTTACGGTCTGGAGGCTCACGAACAAACCGTTCAGGCCGACCTGGTCCATTTGATTCCGACCATGATCCACCATCTCGATGAGCCTTCGGACCCGTTCGGTGTCGGCGTCTACCTGGTCGCGAAGATCGCGAGCGAACACGTCAAGGTCGTTTTATCGGGCGATGGCGGCGACGAGAATTTTGCCGGCTATGATCGTTTCGCCGGGCAGAGACTGTCCGGCTACTACTCGGTATTGCCCTCCTGGTTTCGGGACAAGGTAATGCGCGCGGTCATTCGCAGGATTCCCGAGTCCTTCGGCTACAAAAGCATCGCGCAAAAGGCCGCTTGGTTGAACGAGATGTCGTTCTACTCCCACGGGCAGCGTTATGCGCAGAGCATGAGCTTTCTCAGATTCACGCAGGACGAGAAACAGAAACTTTTCACGGAACAGGCCAAATCCGCGTTGACGGATTCCGACTCCGTGCAAAAGATCCTGGCATATTTCGATGCCGATAACGCCGAGGATTTGGTCGACCGGATGTTGTACACCGATTTGATGACGCGGATCCCGGACCATCTCCTGCCGATCGTCGATCGTATGTCGATGGCACATTCGCTCGAGACGCGTCCGCCGTTGATCGATTACAAGGTCGTCGAATATGCCGCAGCCATTCCTGCGAATCTCAAGCTCAAGGGAACCAACCTCAAGTATCTTCTGAAGCAGGTCGCAGCGCGGTATCTGCCGCGCGAACTCATCTATCGGAAGAAGCAGGGATTCGGTTTTCCATTGGGCCCCTGGATGCGCACGGACCTTCGCCATTTCATTTACAACCTGTTCGCAGAGTCACGATTTGTCGAACATGGACTCTTTGATGGCACGTACATCGATCGAATCGTCGCCGAACACATGGACGGCAAAGTCGACCACAACTATCGATTGTGGGTCTTGATCAACCTCGAGATCTGGTACCGCCTCTATTTCGAGGGAACATCCGTCGCAAACCTGCGAAGCGATATCGAAAGGTTGATGCAGCAGTAATGGTGCGGCCACGCGTCGCCGGTCATTCCGAATTGGTAATTCCGGATTGTAAAACCTGCAAAGGCGCGCCCTGCGGCCGGAGGGGGAGTCGACGGTTTGATCGCCGGCTTGGTATAATGTGGACGATCCTTGCTGCTTTTGGAACCAGGATCGGGATTTCTTTTCTAACCATTTAATTGCTGCAGCCGAGACCTCGATGGATGAAACACAGCTCCAGTGCCGCGCGGTAACGCAAGACAGGATCAAGGCGATCGCCGCGGATATTTTTGATATCGAGCTTGACGGTATCGACGTCGCAATGGGTCCGGACGATGTCGACCGATGGGATTCGATGAATCACTTGCGCCTTATTACGGAGGTCGAAAGTTCATTTTCGATTCGCCTGACCATGCAGCAGATTCAGCAGATCAGATCGCTCGACGAGCTTTCGAAATTTGTCTCCGACCATATCGCTGAGGAAAAAGGCAGCAATTAAGGCATCGGATTTTTTGCAAAATGCAGGCCGGTCCATTCACTCATTCTTCTGCCGGAAACTATGTCTCAACCGCCGTTCCTGGATCGAATCGCCCAATCCGCGGAACAACATGGTGCAAGGCCGGCGCTTATTTCGGGCGGCACGGAAGTTTCATACAAGCGCCTGTTCGCGACTGCCCGCGGTATACGTGACGAAATCATCGAACAGGGTTTCGGACATGCGAAGCGCATTGGCATTGTAACCAGCGTAAGCATAGAAACGTACGCATCCCTGCTTGCGGTCTGGTCTCTTGGTGCCGCCTATGTGCCACTGAACAGCCACAACCCCGTCGAACGAAATGCCCGAATCATCGAGCGAGCTCGCCTGAACCTCATACTAACCAGCCGCGTTCGGGAAGACTGGTCGACTTATCTTCCGGATGCCCACCGCTCACCACGCGTTCTCTCAACCAGGAATGTTCGTCCAGGGGTCGGCCGACTGGAGTTTCCGGAAGTCGAACGTTCCGCCCTCGCGTATATCTTCTTTACCTCAGGAAGTACCGGCACTCCAAAAGGCGTTCCGATCAGCCATGCCAATTTGTCGGCATTCATGAACGCGGTCTTGACGGACGGGAACGATGGCTTCATTGCAGAAGACCGGTTTCTGCAGATGTTCGAACGGACTTTCGATTTAAGCATCGTCAGCTTCCTCGCACCCTGGTCGGTCGGCGCCTGCTGCTGTGTAGTTCCCGAAGGCGGAATACACTTCATGAATATCCTGAAAGTGTTGTCGAACGAGAATGTGACCGTCGCCCTGATGGTGCCTTCCGTTCTGCCTTACATGCAGCGTTTTTTCGATGAAGTGCGCTTACCTGCCTTGCGACTCAGCCAATTCTGTGGCGAGCCGCTGATGCAGGACATGGTATCCGGATGGTCACAATGCGTCCCCAATGCGTGCATCGAGAACGTCTACGGACCGACCGAAGCCACAATCTACTGTACGAAATATCTGTGGGAATACGATCGAGCGAACACGGAGTCGGTGAACGGAATCGTGCCGATCGGCAGGCCGATGGCAGGTACGAGAACGTTGGTCCTTGATGAGCAAGCGCATCATTGTCCGGTAGGCACAAGGGGCGAACTTTGTCTTGTGGGCGAGCAGGTGATGACAACTTACTGGAACGACCGGAAGCAGACTGCCGCGAGCTTTTTACCAGTCACACTGGAGGGTAATCTGGTTAATGCCTACCGCACCGGCGACATTGCCTATGAAAATGCAAACGGCAACCTGATTTATTGCGGTCGACTGGATTCGCAGGTCAAAATCGACGGCCATCGTATCGAGTTGGGCGAAATCGAATATTTCGCACGGCGGTTCATAGGCAGCTCGACGGCTGTGGTGGTCGTGACTCGAGACGATTTGGGCGCACAAGAACTCAACTTGTTCATCGGCGGCAGTAACATCGATCGTCGCGGGCTTGAAGAGTGCCTGAAGGAAAACCTGCCCGAGTACATGCTGCCGTCGTCCACCATTGTCCTGCCGGAACTGCCGCTGAATCTGAACGGCAAGATCGATCGGCAGGCGCTGGCCAGAATGTCCGCACAATAAACGCCGCCAAAGCCAAGGAAGACGCGCGTTAGTTCAGGATCCGGCCAATAACCAAACCATAGCGACTCGTCAATTCAGAGATACTCAGCTCGACGAGATCTTCCTGCACCAGTCCGGACAGTCGTACCAGGCCATCTCGCGCACGAACGGCAATACCTTTCTTGTCAACCCCGCGAATTTCGCCGCATATCCAGTTCTCACTCTCGCTACGGCCTTCACAAAACGTAATTTCGGAGATCAGCAAAGTGTCAGCCCCAACCCGCAGTTTCGGGTACGTAAAGAGATTGGCGAAGGGTCGAAAGGTCAACCCGCGAACGATCGCCGACAGCCGGTCGAAGCTCCAGCCAAAGTCCAGGTAACCCTGGTTCGGAGGCGAATCCTTGGCCGAATAATAGCGCCCCTCCCCTTCCTGTGGCCGGGAGACCAGGCTGCCCGAGCCGTATGTGTCCAGCAGCGGCGAAAACAGTTCCAACCCTGTCTTTATGCATCGTAATGTCAGACTGATCGCTGTTTCACCGGGGCTCAGATCGAAAGTTTTCGATGCGACCATATCACCCGCGTCAATTTTAGGGGAGACGAAGTGCCACGTGACACCGTGGCGCTCCTCACCGTTTATTATTGCCCACGAGGGAATATTGACGCCGCGATAGGCAGGCAACGGCCCATTGTGAAAATTGACGATGCCGTCGGGGGGAATTGCCAATACCTCAGCGCGAATCACGTCCCAGTTATTCACGCTGAAGACGATATCGGGTTCTATTCGACGTAGATACTCAACGGCATTGACGTCGTTGACGTTTCCAACAGTCAGTTGTTCCAAGCGATACTCGTTGGTGACTTTCTCGATCTGGGACGACCACTGTTTCCCGATGTTGTGATGGATGATTACAGGCGATTCAAACGCCTCGTGTTCGGCAATGAGCCTGGCGCAATGAGCCGCCATGTCACCGTCTCCCACTATCGCGGCGACTCTAGTATGCATTCAACTTACCGGCAACCATCGGCAAATGATAACTGACCGAGGCTTGCATAAGAGTCTAAAATCAGGTTTTTGTAATTGGCGCCGGAGGTGAATATGCTGACCACTGGAAAGATCGTGCGGCGATTCCTGATTCCATCCATTGGTATAACGCTTATTTATTATATCCGGTCCAGGGCGCTGGTCAGTCCGCGGGCGGAAGTAGAACTGTCACCCCTGTTGCGCATCGGGCGTAAAGCCAAGGTCGCGTCTTTTACCAAGATAAAGGCCGGCAACGGACCGCTCACGATTGGTGCTCGCACCGCAATTGCGGCCGGGTGCTTCATCGCGGCAGGCAGGGCCGGCACTCATATCGGCGACGATTGTCTCATCGGCGCCAACTGCACCATCGTTTCCAATACCTACCGATTCGACAACCTCGACGTGCTCTTTTTCGGGCAAGGCGAGGACTCGAAAGGAACCGTCATCGGCAATAACGTCTTCATCGGCTCGAATTGCGTGATCGTCGACGGAGCCGTGATCGAGGACAATGTCATGCTCGGCGCGCAGTCGCTGGTTATCGGGAAAATTCCAAAGAACTCGGTTGCACAGGGCAATCCTGCGAAAGTGATTTTTACGCGACGCTAGCACGCGTCGCAGTGCGTCGGTATAATGCCAACATGTAATTGAATTTTTTACTGTTATTCACTTACACGACTACCCGAAACCCGTCGCAGACTTGCGACATTGTCATAATGCATCCTGCTCGAGTGGCGGACATTCTCGCGGAAATAGACGCGCGATCCGTCAATCTGCTACTTTAAGCGGCGACCTCGGCATCTGACGATTTCTCACCACTATGGAATGCGTATGCGATTGATTATTGTCAAATTACTGGTGCTCTCTCTAGGGGCCGCCGCCGTGTCAGCGAATGCCCAGGAAGCCCCCGGCACGGAGCCCGGTGGATACCTGGTCAACGCAGGCGACAGGCTGGATATATCGGTCTGGAAAGAGGAGGACCTGCAACGGGAAGTACTGGTGCGCCCCGACGGCGCCTTCTCCTTTCCGCTCGCCGGTCAGATCCTGGCGAAAGACCGCACGGTCGCCGAAATTCGCAAGGAACTGGAATCGCGCCTGGCGCGATACATTCCGGACCTGGTGACGACAGTTACGGTCGTGGACGTGGCCGGCAACACAATATTCGTCATTGGACAGGTGAAGACCCCCGGGTCGTTCGTGATGAATCCGGTACTCGACGTCATGCAGGCATTGAGCATGGCGGGCGGTACGACCCCATTCGCGTCGCTCAAGAATATGCGTATTCTGCGCCGTGAGGGGGGTGTTCAGAGGGCTCTGGAGTTCGATTACACGGAAGTCGCCGACGGCCAGTCGCTCGAGCAGAATATCCAGCTGCAGGCCGGCGACGTGGTCGTTGTGCCCTGACCCGCCGCAGTCCCGCACGGGTTTGCGGAGGGGCCACACATGTGCGAGGTACTGTCTTGTGGACGATTCTGAGCACGCTGTCACTACGCACTTTGAATTACAATGGCAAGATAACGTGAGTGCAGGGTGACGAGCCGGCGCCGTGTATTCGTGTGAACGCCGGCAATGTCCTGTCGGGTATCCGGAACGGATCTCGCGAGTAGGAGTAGAACATGATTTTCAGTCAGCCAAGCCAGACTCCATCGAAAGAAAGCCTTGCTTGCCGGGTTGCCACGGTACGTCGGGCTCTGGCGGTTTTGATCGCCCTTCCGATGAGCTTGCTGGTGCTGGCGTCCGTCACGCATGCACAGCAATGGGTCGTGCTGCCGGAAATCGAGGTTGGCGCGCAATACATCGACAATCCGCGGCTGCGGGAAAATGGCCCTGTCGAGGACATAACGGGCGGCCTGCTGGACGTTGGCGTTGCATTCCATCGCAATACGGAGGCCTCCTCTCTATTGCTTCGTCCTTCTGCCGCCATCTATCGCTATTCGGGCGACAGCGATGAAGACTCGGAGGCGTACTTCTTCGATGTCAACGGAGAAAAGCTCGGGCAAAGAAGCACCTGGTTTTTCAAAGGAAATTACAGGCAACAACAGGTTTTTCGCGGTGAGACGACATCGTCGCAGGTTGACGATGTGGGAATCGACGATTCGGTGCAGACCGGTACCGGCCGCACATTCGAACGCCGGCAACGGGACATGTGGCGGTTAGGCCCCGGGTTCACGTTCGAGTTCACGGAACGAACGGCATTGAAGGTCGAGCTCAACTACCTGGACGTGAAGTACGATGTGCAGGAAGTCGACGAAGCGATCGACTACACGAATGGCCGCGCCGATATCTCTATCGTTCGCACGCTGTCAGAGGGCACTATTCTGGAGTTCGGAGTGTTCGGATCAATATACGAACCCGATGCGGTGTCCCGCGATACCGAAAGTATTGGTGCGCGGCTGCGATATGAAAAGGACGTTTCCGACATCTCGACGTTTTTCGTCGACCTGGGCGCCCAGGACTCAGAACTGCAGTCGAGTGTCAGTCCAGGAAGCGATTTGTCCGAGACGTCGTTCCTCTGGAACGTTGGATATCGTCGCCGGTTGGAACTCACGCAATGGACTTTCGATGTCGGGCAGTCCGTAACGCCCAGTGGTTCCGGAGCCATGGTGGAGCGGGATCTGTATCGAGCGATCATGCAGCATCAATTCAAGCCGCGATGGTCGCTGGAACTTGCCGGGGTCGTGATGAATACCAATGCGCTCAGCCGCGACGATCTCGTGACGGCCAACCGGAACGAGCGTGACTATCTGAGAGGCAGCGCGGCATTGGCGTGGCAGATGACTCCAAACTGGACGATTGAAAGTCTTTACATGTACACGCATCAGGATTTCGCCGACATCGAGGGTGACGCTCAGGAACACGAGGTGCGCCTGTCCCTGGTCTATCGGCCGCCCGTACCGACCCAATGAAGTGACGGACTGATCTCCCAACCAGAACTCCCATATGGCTATTGAAACCTACTCGATGAAGGACTACCTGAACGCGTTCCGCAGACGCTCAGGTCTTTTTTTCGGAATTCTGGCCGTTGTGCTGGGAATCGCCGTCGCTCTTGCCATCCTGCCGCCGGATACCTATCGCGCGAGCGCTGAAATGCGGATCGATCTCGAGGGGCCGAACATCGAGCTGCTGGAACCGATCGTACTCACCACCTACGCCGATCAATACGTGAAATCGCTGCAGCAAAAAGTGATTACCAACACGAATCTGCGCAAATGGCTGGATGAATCCGACGCTTATTGGTACGAAAGTGACGAGGTCACCGAGAGCGAACTGATCGACCGGTTACGAGAAGAGATTCGCGTCCTGATGGTTTTCACGACTGTCATCGAAGAGGAAAAGGGCCAGGAAGTGGATTTGATCACCGGATTCACGACTTCTTTTACTGCTCGCGACCCTGACGCCGCGGCGAAAGTGGCAAACAGCGTTGCGGCGGCATTTCTGGCCGAGGACAGGGCGACGCGCGTCGAGAGCGCTGCGGCAACGTCGGGCTTCCTGCGCGAGCAGATCGACGCGAAGCGTGCGCAAATAATCGAAATCGAGGCGGAAATAGCGACGTTCAAGGAGGAACACGCAGGCAGGCTGCCGGACCTCATGGTTCTGAACATGACCTCGCTCGAACGCACGGAGCGGGAACTGGAGGAGGTCGAACGAGAAATTCGTACGCAGCAGCAGGACCGGTTTTTCCGGGACGCGCAACTTCAGGAGATCAGGCAAACGGCCGGCGGATCAGGCGCCCGCCTGGCTGAACTGGAAACGGAGTACCTGCGTGCCGTCGCACTCTACGGCCCCGACCATCCCGACGTTATCAGGACCAAGCGGCAGATCGCCGCGCTGACTGGCAGTGCCACGGGCGAAAGCGCATCGCTGGAGATCGCGCAGCTCGAAACGGAACTTGCAGCGGCGGAGGAACGCTATTCCGACGTGCATCCAGACGTCATCAGTATGAAAAGGCGGCTGGAGGCATTGCGCGCACAGACCGGCAGCGCCGGCAATGTCGGGTTGGAAGACCCGCTTTATTTACAGCTGCGCGCTCAAATCAATGCGATCGACACCAATCTCGAGAGTCTGCGCAGAAGAGCCGGGGACCTCCGCAAGAGTCAGGCTGACCTTCATGAAAAGATTGCCGGCATGCCGCAGGTCGAACGACAGTATCAGATTCTGCAGCGAGAACTGCAGACGGCCACGTTGGCGTTCGACAGTCTGCGCGAACGGCTGTCGCAGGCACAACAGATCGAGTCCTTCGAGTCCGGCGAAAGAGGTGCACGCTTGCAACAAATCAGGACAGCAGAGGCGCCTCAGGCACCAACAGGGCCGCCGCGCCTTGCGATTGCGATACTTGGGTTGTTCGTCGCAGGCACTCTGGCCGGCGGGGCCGCTTTTGTCTCCGAGATCACCGACAATACAATCCGTGGCAGCAGGGATATCCAGTCCGTAATGAGGACACACGCCATAGCAACGGTACCTGTCGTACAGAACTCCGTGTCCCGCTCGCAACGACGGCGACATATGGTAACGGTGTCACTGAGTGCAATGATGCTGGCGGCAATAATCGTGCTGGTCATTTCGGCGATCACCGCATAACAAGAAACGGAAATCATGAAAAGGGCTGACACCAGATGACGTCGATCATTCAGAAAGTGCTCGAAGCGGAGAAGAAACGCAACGCCGGTCGAAAATCGGAGTCGCGGTCGCTTGGGCAGGTCACCAAGGAAATTGTGGCCGCCTCCGGAATATTCAAAAGCCTGTCGTCCACCGCCCGGGTTCATTCCAAGGCAATGGAACAAAACAAGATCCTGCCTGCCGTCGATGACCGGGGCGCGGTAACTGCCTACAAGATGCTGCGCACCCGTGTCTTGCAGCGCATGCGAAGCAACGACTGGCATACGCTCATCGTCACCGGCGCTGGAGCGGGTGAAGGCAAGACGCTGACGGCGTGCAACCTGGCCGTCAGCGTTGCCAATGACGTCAACCAGGCGGTCATTCTCGTCGACCTCGATTTGCAACGCCCGTCCCTGGCCAGTTATTTCGGCCTGGAAGTCCACGCGAGCATCGGCGACTATCTGACCGGCGCTGCGAGTATGGACGATATCGTCTATGCCCCGACCGGTATGGACCGGATCGTCATCATCCCGAACCGGGATCCGGTACCCAACTCTTCCGAACATCTGGCCTCACCGCAGATGCGAACGTTGCTCGAATGGTTGAAGAACCAGGGCCCGGAGACCATCACCATATTCGACATGCCACCGGTCCTTGCATGCGACGACGTACTGGCATTCTCGCCCTATGCAGATGCCATCCTCATGGTTGTCGCCGAAGGAAAAACTGAAAGGAGCTCAGTAGCGCGCACCATGGAAATGATCGGTGATCGAAACCTGCTGGGCGTTGTGCTTAATCAGTCACGCGAACAGGAATCAGTCTCGCCCTATTACTAGAAAATCAGAGTATTGTCCTGCGACGGCATCCAGACACTTCATTCCACGGCATCGCACCTGTCTCCGCTTACAAGATACTCTAGTCGTTATCATCACATGCGGCATCCCGGTTCATTTTGCCAGGTCTGATCAAATCCACAGCGATTCTCGCATTCGCGCGAATCACCAATTTCTCACTGCTATTCCTGAGTCCGGTATTGCTGGTGCGGTTTCTCGATACCCACACCTTCGGTCAATATCGGGAATTCATGGTTTACGCAACACTCATTTCCATGTTAGCGGGGTTCTCCGTTAAATCAAATCTGCTTTATTTCATCCCTAAAGATCCGGATCGCACCCGAAACTATGTCAACAATACCATCTGGATCGTTTTTGGCACGTCACTCATCGCGTCCATTATCCTCTTCATTTTTCGCGATCCGCTATTCTCCAAAACAAGCTTCGATTTCCTGGTTCCGTTAACCGGCTACGTATTGCTGTTTACCAATCTCGACATTCTCGAATCGTATTGGATCGCGAAGAAACAACCCAACAACGTATTCCTCTATTCTGTCGCCCGCACCATTGGGCGACTGGGTGCCGTTCTTGGCACTGCCATGTACTCGCCGACCGTCGATGCGCTGATACGGACGTTGCTCATCGTTGAAACGATTCGTATATTGGCGGTCGTTTTTATCATGGTTAAACTGCATTTCAAACCGACCTTCGTTGACAGGTCTGTCATCGAGCAACAGTTGGCGTTTATCGTACCGCTCGGACTTGCTGGATCATTACAGTATTTGAATCAATACATTGGACAGATAGCGATATCCACACAGTTGGGTGTGGTTGCGTTAGCCATTTATGCAATCGGCGCCTATCAAGTACCGGTACTGCGGATCGTTCGGGGCTCGATCAATGATTCCATTTTTCCCGACATGGTCCGACAGGCGTCCGAGGACGGTCCCAATAATCTCAGCTTGTGGAAGCGAAGCAATATCGCGTACACGTTTTTGATCGTACCCACTTTCGCTTTGTTGTTCTGCTACGCCGATGTGCTGATTCCGCTCGTATTCACCGATGAGTACGCGGGCGCCGTACCCATTTTCAGAATTCTTGTATCGGTCATGGTCATTCAATGCTTCGAGTTCAGCTCACCGTTGCGGGCAATAAACCGGAACAAACTGCTCCTCTTCAGCAATGTCATCCTGCTTGCTGTTAATTTATTGATTATTATTATATTTTTTAGATTCATCGAGTCACACGCAATTTACGGACCGGCGTTTGCCGTTGTTCTCGCATATATCGTGCAGTTGATATTCCTGGGGTGGTCGATTACTCGAACGTATTCAATTTCACCCGGCGACCTCATGAAATGGCGAAGCCTTGCTGTCATTTTCACATCGGTGGCGTTCAGTAGCGTGGCTCTCCTGGTTGGTGAGCTGACTGGTCTTCCTGACTTCGTCAGGTTACCTGTTTTCACCTTGATATTCTCGATTTTGTACTTTTTGTTGATTCGACGGGCCCAGCTTGAAGAGGTCGAAACGCTGATACACACTCTGCAACGCAAGTGGGTGAGAAAGTCGGCCGATAGGAAAAGGAAGTTGAAATAGGATGTGCGGCATAGCGGGAATTTTGTCCTTCGATAGTGAGCGTGATCTGAGACCGAATATTCAGCGCATGACGGACATCTTGAAGCACCGGGGCCCCGACGACGACGGCATTCTGGTCGAAGCGCCGGTTGCCCTTGGATTTCGTCGATTGTCGATCCTCGATCTTGAACAGTCCGGTCATCAACCCATGACGACCATCGATGGGACATGCACGATCATTTTCAATGGTGAGATCTATAACTTTGTCGAATTGCGGGATCAGCTCGAAGCGAAAGGCTATCGTTTTCGCTCGACCGGCGATACGGAAGTTCTGCTGAATGCCTATTGCGAGTGGGGCGAGGATTGTTTGCCCATGCTGAATGGTATGTGGGCGCTTCTGATCCATGATCGGCGGCGAAAGCTGATCTTTGGCTCCAGAGACCGCTTCGGGATCAAGCCGTTGTTCATGCATCGCGGTAAACGGGAAGTATTATTCGCTTCGGAAGCCAAGGCCATCCGTGCGTCCGGCTTGTACGAGACGGAATTCGACTGGCCGATCATCGCCGATTTCCTGGTTCGTCAGAAACTGGACCAGACCAACGATTCGTTTTACTCGGGGATAGAGCAGATACCACCGGGAAGCGGCTTCACGCTCGAACCGGGCGGCCGCATGCATCAGTGGTCCTTCTGGTCCCTCCCGGAGCCTCACCCGCAAAGCGAGGCAACGGCCATTGATCGCTATTCCGAACTATTCGACGACGCGATTCGATTACACAAGCGCAGCGATGTCCCTCTGGCTGTTTTCCTGTCCGGCGGCATCGATTCAACATCCATATTGTGCTCGCTGGCCCGTAGTCGGAGCCCAACCGCCGCCGGCACAGGAGAGCAGCTCAATGCGTTGGCGTTCATGGACCCCCGCTTCGACGAAGAGCGCTTTATCAATGACACAATCTGCCAGACGTCTGCGGAACTCGTGCGTGTGGATTACAGCTCTCGGGACATCTGGGAGGACTTACCCGAGGTCCTCTGGTATCACGATCAACCGGTGCATTCGACGACTGCATTGATCGGTTACCGGCTGTCACAGGTTGCGGCGGCGAACGGCATCAAGGTCATTCTGAACGGCCAGGGTGCGGACGAAACGGCGGCCGGCTATCGCAGGTACTTCAATGGCTATTGGCATACGCTGCTCGCCACCGCAGGGCCGCGGACCCTGTTCAGGGAACTCGAGAGTTATTCCCAATATTGGGGTGGCAGTCCCACCGGCAAATTGCTCAACGTATTCTGGCGCGCGGTCTCGACACAAGCGTACCGGCTTCAAATCTATCATGCATTGCGAGACAGGCTTGCATTGCAGAAGGATCGTCGTCATTCCTGGTTTACGACGGATTTTCTGGACAAGCTGTCTCCCCAACAGAAAGGTAATGTAGAGCGGCTCGATCTCGATTTTCAGTTGCAGGAATCAGTCAAGCGGTCTCCGCTACCGCTTTACCTGAGGGTCGAAGATCGCAACGCCATGGCCCATTCAGTCGAAATCCGGGTTCCATTTCTCGACTATCGTCTCGTTGAGCTCCTGTTTTCATTGTCCGGCAGCTACAAAATGCGCGGGCCGTTCAACAAGTACATCATTCGCGAAGCCATGCGCGGAAAGATTCCGGATTCGGTACGTGAACGCCGGGACAAGATGGGATTTCCGTCTCCGTCCGGCGTCTGGATGTCGGAACTCGAGGACAATATGCGCGAATTGCTGAATAGTCCGTTTGCCTCGAGCGTCGGTATATTCAATATGGAACAGATCAAGGCGGACTTCAAACGGCACTGCAACGGCGAAGTGCAGCTCGGAGGAGAGATATTCAATGTCCTGCAGTTCCTGATCTGGTATCGGAATTCCAATGCCAGCACTGCTTCATCCGGGCCACCTGGATTATGATAGACAAGGAAAACGCCAATTATCCGGATCGCCAGGTGCCGGATTATCGAAATTGCGTAGTATTTGCCGCGATTGCTTTGGTTGCAGGAGCATTTTTCAGGTTCTGGGACCTGCACGGAGCGCCGCTGGCAGTCGATGAATATTTCTTCGGCACTTCAATTCTCAATATCGTTGAACGAGGACTGCCGGAGTTCGCCTGCGGAGGGTTTTATACGAGAGGCGTCCTGATCCAATACCTGAGTGTGCCCCTGGTACACCTGGGCGCAAGCCTCGAGTTCGCCACGCGATTCTGGCCTGCGGTTGCCAGTCTGCTGAGTATCGTCGCTGTATGGAAAATCGGTCGCCTGGCCGGAGGTCTCAAATCGGCCGCGATCGCAGTGATGCTCGTGAGTCTGTCGGTCTGGGAGATCGAGTTTGCCAGGTTCGGCCGGATGTATGCGCCGTTTCAGGCCGTTTTTCTGTGGTACGTGTACCTGCAGCTCCTGCATTTGATCCGAGGCAGCAATAAAGCGCGTTGGTCGTATCTCGCGCTATCAGCTGTCTCGATATTTGTCTATGCAGGCGCATCATTTCTTCTCGCGTTCAATTTTCTTGCGCTTGTCTGGGCAGGAAAACGCTGGTCCGTGAGTCACCTGGTCGTTGCGACAGTTTTGCTGATTTTCGGAGTCGGTTTCTTTGCACTCGATCACCGTCACCTTGGCGTACCGCCGGAGGCAGCACAGCCGGTGACGGAAACAGAAGCTGCGTCATCCTTGCCGATCAACATTCCAGTGCTCCCTGACTCGACGCTGCCGATCCTCCTGTTCGGCCTCATTGCCACCGTATACCTGGTCTTTCGTTACCGCTCGGATATTCGCGCGCTGCACCCATCGATCATTTATTGGGCCGTGGCCGCTCTGGCCCTGTGCTTTGGCTTGTTCAGCCTGGCCGCGGGACTCGGACTCGCCGGATTATTATTGCGACTCCCGACTCCGCTTTCACCGGCAGTCCGGGAAGAATCCACGCCGGTCCTTTTACTGATCGTTCTCTGTTGCGGCTGGATCGCCCTCCTCCTGGCGCTCTACGTTATGAATGACGTGACTTTATTGGCCAGTATCAAAGGCGTCTTGAACTACACGTTTAACTTTCCAGACCTTTACCATTATGTACTGCGGCCCTGGCTTCAAGCGATTCCGGTCACTGCAGTAATCCTGACGTTGCTGGCCGGCTTGCAGGTCTGGGCATTGCTCGCCCGGCATCATCGTGGTTGTGACGACGAACACTCCGTACAGCGGTATGTTGCAGGCGCGTTGATTCTGCTGGTGATGCTGGCGGCACTTTTCAAACAGCCTTATACAATCACGCGGTATACCTACTTTCTCTACCCTCTCGTACTCGTTCTTGCATCGACCACAGTCGTCCACTGGTCGTCCGCGCTTTTCAAAAATCCCCGGTTGCGACTGGTCGGCACGATCGTACCGATCGCCTTGTTATTTGGCGTCGCGGAAGACTTCCGAATCGCCCACCTGCTGCGCATAAACGAACCCGAAATCCGGTATCGAACTGCATACGACAATAACTTAGGCGCACATTACTATCCCAGATGGGATTTCCGCGCCGCTGCTTTTTTTGTCAATGAGCGCTTATCGGAAAACGACAACGTGATCGCTTTTGACCAGCCGCTGCCGCATTACCTGGATCGCACATCGGGTATCTATATAAGATCGGGAACCAAAAGATACTCAATGATTCAGGGCTGTTCCGGCACGCGAGATCTCTGGTCGAATGCGCCTTTGCTGGGAACGGAAAACGAGGTGCGAAAACTGATCAGCCGGACAGAGGGAGACGTCTGGCTGATCATGCGAACCGACGCTTACACGGGACGCGATCCACTGGAGTCGTCGCTTCCGAAAGAATATCGACTTGAGCCGTCGTTTGTAACCCACGACGGAAATCTGGCGGTCTATCGCTTGCAGGGCGGCTGACCGTCGGATTTTCGCAGTAATGTTTTAGAGTCGCTTTGTTCTTGCACCCGACTTCGAATGTCTATGGCAAAAAGGGCAATAACCCGATCCAGGCGATGCACGAAGCGATCACCAAAGGCAGCCACAGTCCCTTCCGTCTGGCCCGGACATAGAAAAACAAAGCCAGTTGAATGAGGCCCGTAACAGTGATGGCCAGCGTTACTTTGGCTCTACGACGGAGCTCCGGCTGAAACGGAACGCCGTAGCGATCGCGGGCGCGTTCCAGCGCTCGCAGCGCCGCCATTCGGGATGCGTCAGCCGATGCGTCCATATCGGTTGATATCCCAAGCTCCCGGGGATCGAACCCGTCACGCCATATTTGCATGGAGTTGGCCTTCCTGATGACATTTATTTTGCCGCCTTGCCCGGTGTCAACAGAAAAGCGCCAGTTTGCTTCATCGTTCCACTGCCAGTGAATCCAATCGTCAACCGGCCTCTCGTCGGCGGGGTCGGTAAAGGCGAAAGCCGTAAGGAAAACGGGGTTTTCGCCGGACGATGTCATGCGAACAGCCGGCGATGCGGACAATTTTCGGCGAACGATCATTCCCGAGTTCCAGTCGGCGCTGCCGGTTGCATCGACATCGACAGTGACAGAACCGGTGCCACCGGTTTTCATGCTCAAATTCCGATTTGTGACGTTTGAATTCAAGGTAACGTCACCTTGCCCGGATTTTTCAAGCGTTACGTCCGGCGGAAATCTCCAGACGATCTCGGCGGTTTTCGGTGAGCTGGACCTTAAGCTGTCCAGAACGATCCGGAATTCGTCACCGAGATTGACGAGCTGTCGCCGAATGCGGCTGCCATCCGCATTGGTCCGGAGAACTTCGAAGAACGTCATGCTGTCGTCAGTAACAGAGCCGATCAACTTCGAGGATCGGTCCCCAGCGGACGATTCGCCCATCCAGTGCGGCCCATTGGAGCTGCGCCATCCGATCGCTTCGTGCCTGCGGCTGTTGTATGGCCAATGACCGACACTCCGAATCCATTGCTGACCGTGCGACCAGAGGGACAAACCCAACTCATCCGCATGTTTATGCACCGCTGTCGGAAAATTACCCCAGTGAAACACCGTCTGTGTAAGCTTCGACGTCTCCGGCCAATGCGCCAGACCGTCCCACAGGATGATCCAGCCGGCACCCGGCGCGACCGTGACCGTTGGAGGAGCTGCCAGGTTCGCGGCCTCGTCATGTAACGGATCGACAACCGAGTGGTCGTTGAAGGTAGCGACCTGGACGTATGAGTATGGGCTGTCCTCCGTATCCCCGATCGGCGGCACCGTCAAGTCCGGACGTCGTAGCGCGGCCAGAAACTGCAGAGCCTCGCGATACCGGTCGATGAATCCGTCCGGAACGGGCTCATGCAGAATCCCAAGATAGCGAGCGGCCGCTGCCAGGCGCCCCATACCGTTCAGGTGATAACCGGGCGAATGCTCCAGAATGACGCCTTCGTCGTTCACATAGTATTCGAATTGGGAGAGTAGCCTGTCTGTACCCACTCTTCGGTTCTCATCCGCAACCTCCAACGCGGGAAAGGCGATGGCAAGATGCAACAATGACAGGCTTTGCATGACGCCGTGATTGCTGCGGTACTCGTACAGTCGCTCAATCAGCAACAGCTCTGAAAGCCGCTGCACGTAACGAAGGAGAGCAACCGCCGATTCTGCCTGGTAGATCCGACTGTCCCTGTACAGGCGCCATATTTCAGTGACAACGATCGAGCGGGCCGCCAGGGCATGGTCGTTGAAAAAAAAACCCCGCTGGACATGCAGGCTCGCTTCGTACCCCGCCCAGTCCAATATGTAGTCCACTGCCGAAGTTAAGTATTTGTTTTCTCCAGATATTTCGTACGCGCGGCCCAACAGGCTGGGAATCGAAAAGCTATGCAGATCAAGGTGCCAGATCGAATTCCCGAATAAATAACCTGCGGGCTCGAACGGCACACCGATCGGCTTTCCGAGTTTTGCTGGAACATACTTTCCATCAAGTATCTCGTCGGCCGTTCGTAATACTTCCTCTGAAGCGCGTCGGTAATATCGCGGATAACTGACAGCGACTTCCCGCAGTTCCCTGAGCACTGAATCATCGGGAGACCTGCGTAGGCGTTCGACCACCTCCGGCGTCGGTGCATTTCCCGGGGTGACATTTATGACGGTCACCGCAGATTGCCACGTGACGATAAGGGCTACAGCCGGCCCCAGGATTCCAACTAACAGCGTGCGCACTAATAACATCTAGCCACCGAGAACATCTGCCATTACAATAGCGGAAAAATTGATATTACTTAAAACAATAAGGGAAACATACCGCCACTGCCTGCCGTCGGTATGACACCGGGGATAATCAACGTGATATCAAGTGTGATTCGCCGTGTGTAACGGCCGATTGAAGCAATTTCATTGTGCTCGCATTGATTTCGTGCACGTACACGAAGGTCCGCGGCCGAGCAGGCAGGGTGAAAAGCGATGCCCGGGTTGATCGGTATCGTGGGTCAGCGCGCGACGCCGGTTGCCGCGTCCACTGCAGCGGGATCGATCGAGCATTTCGACGATTACTGCAGCCAACACACATCACCTTTGCAACACACGTGGATTGCTCAGGTGTGGCGCCATCGCAAAGAGGTCGCAGGGTCCTGGTCCCATGATGATGCGTCGGGCGTTTCGATTTTTGTGAACGGCACAGTCATCGTTCCCGGCCTCTTGCCAAAAAGGATGCGATCAAGCGACCTGTTGGCCGCCTATCTGAATGACAATCTCGCACCTGAAAAATACGATGGTTCCTTCGTGATCGCGGTTGCCGATCCGCGCACACAGCAATTGGTGGTCTACAACGACAGGTTGGGTATTCTGCCCTTCTATTACTTTGCTGGCCCCGGATGCTTTTGTTTTGCTCCGGAAGCCAAGGCGATATTTTCGGCGCTGTGCATGACCCCGGAATATTCGAGAATCGGCCTGGTTAGCTTTCTTGCGCTGGGATACTGCCTCGCCGATACGACTCTATATACATCGATTCATTTCCTCGAACCCGGGTCAATGCTGGTCATCGATGTGCCGGCATCCACGTATAAGTTGAGTCGTTATTGGCGCATGCGCTTCGATCCATCGCCGCATTTGCGGTCCCGCCGGAGGGCCGGAGAAGCGATGCGTGACGCGATCCTTGCGGGTCATCAATCGGTGTTTGCAGATTCCGATGAGAGCTTTGACCTGCTGCTGTCCGGTGGTTGGGATTCCAGGGGCATGCTCGCCGCCGCGCATGCACTGGGCCGCATGCCAAGGCGCTCGCTGTCGTGGGGCCTGCGCGACGACCAGCCCCTTTCCGATCCACACCTCGCCGCGCAGCTGGCCAGGCGGTACAAACTCGACCATCGCTTCATTCGGTGTGACACGGATACTTTCATCGAGAATGCCGTCCAATGGTCGTACTTGACAGAGCTGAATACCGATAATTTCGGCTGGTACGGCGAAGGCACGCACGTCCTGTTGAACGAGTACGCCGGCCCTGTCGATTTCGTTCTGGTTGGAGATGAATGCTGGGGCTTTGGAAAGCATGTTCGTGACCAAGTCGAAGCCATGGCCGCGTGCTTCATGGCGGCGCCGTTCCAGAACCCCTTGGGGGAATGTCTCGCTCCGGAGCTTCGCGCGGAGTGCACGGACATGTACCTGGCGGAAGTACAGAAGGTGCTGCAAGGATGTGAAAATACCGACCTGGATGACCAAAAAGACTTTCTCTATCTCCATGGGCGCTTGCCTCGCTTCATATTCGCTCTTGGCTATTACAAAGAGCTCGTCGTGGAGGTGCGCCGTCCCTTTCTTTGCACCGAGGTGCTGGACCTGATGCAGAAAATACCGGCTCGGCTTCGCTACGGAAAGAATCTGTACATTTCGACGTTGATCCGCTTCTTCCCGGATCTGTTGAAAGTGGGGCAGCAATCAGGGAATAGCCTGCCGGTGTGGCAGCGCGATCTGCGTGAAAAGCCCGCACTTTCTCAATACTTCGCAAGCCTGCTGAGCACTCAAACACTTTCGCGGACTTCTTTCGGCCAACATCTGGATGTATCGGCGATCGACAGAATTGCCAAAGCCTTTTTTTCGGAGTCCCGCACAGACCCGCCCGGCGGCGCACCTTACAGGACGAGTCACGGCGCCCTGGTTCAGTCTCTGAAGCAACGGCTCACAGCCTATGACGATGTTCGCCTGGCTTGCCACCTCAGAAAAGTCAAAACAACGGCCCTCAGTCATTTTGACTTGTTACGGCGTATAGCTCTCTTGACGCTGCTCGACCAACACTTTGCCAGGTTCTCGCAGCCACTGCCGCGAGCCGGCTGATCGGGCTGCGGAAAAATCGCGCCCGCTCCCTGCTGGACATTATGCTTCCCGGTCGCGTTCATTTTGTTGGCTGAGCGAGACAATGCATGTTGAAATTCCGTATAATGTGGGACGTTTTCCGAACGCCGCTCACGTAACTGGTAATCGTTACGTGCTATCCCACAATGCTGTAACGAAAGGGGCTGTTATCCTTACTCGGACTTGCGCCGTTCAGCGCCGACAAGGATCCAGGCAAGCCATGACAGGATGCTCCGGTGGCAGCGGTGGTCATCACCAATTAGAAATAATTGCCGAAGTTCAACAGACCGAGATTGCATCAATCCTGGCGCGCGTGAGTCGCTCTTAGGAACCCGATGACCGGCTCAACTGTGCCTCAAGGCCCTGATCCGTCTGCGCGGGTATTGATCATTTCGATGATCTTTGCTCCGTGCAGGGAGGTGGGCGGCAAGCGATTCAGTTACCTCTCGCAATATTTGTCACGCGAGTTCGCCGAGTATCATGTGCTGGCGAGGAAAGAACGTGAAACATTTAATGATCCAACGGCCTTTCGAGGTAACGTACACCGTGCACGGATGTTTCCTTATTACCCGCCAAAGCGTAGTCGCGGTATCTTGCACAAGTTAAGCCGCTTTTGGGTGAAATGGTTGTGTCAGGTTGACCCGTATATTGGATGGGTGATTCCAGCGATCTTTTCGGGGATACGGCTATGCAGGCAATATCGTCTAAACGTCGTCATTGTAACGGTTCCCTCATTTTCTTCGATCATTGCCGCCTTGGCGGTCTCAAAGGTAGCGCGATGCAAGCTTATAATCGATTATCGAGACGAATGGACAAATCACAAAATCGAGTTTCGACGCCCGTTTGGAAAATACATCTGTCCTGCGCTTGAACGAACGGCAATCAAAAGGGCATCGGCGGTTGTGGTCTGCACAGAGATCATGCGCACTGATTTCGTAAGCGCTTTCGGCGAATTTAAATCAACTCACGTCGAACTTATATACAATGGTTATGATGCAATAAACGATGAGCCACCAGCAGCTCCGAAGAACCCATACACTACTATGATGTATGCGGGGACGCTGTATGGAAAGAGACAGATTACGCTTATTGCCCCAGCGTTGTTGGAACTACTGCATTCCGGGGAAATCTCGGCCGACTCGTTTCGCCTTCATGTGTACTCGCGCCTGA
Source organism: Woeseiaceae bacterium (assembly GCA_050738315.1). Lineage (GTDB taxonomy): Bacteria > Pseudomonadota > Gammaproteobacteria > Steroidobacterales > Woeseiaceae > IDS-8. Next base: position 7,099 of record JBOHZD010000331.1, on the reverse strand, counting down.
GGCCGGAGCAAATTGCGGAAATTGAGCGTTCCGGTATTCGACACATTGTTGAAGTTCATGAGCCGGTATCCTATGCCACGATTCGAAGAGTCATGCGGGAATCCGACATTCTGTTTCTACCGTCCGGAGACGAGTTCAATTACGCGATTCCATTTAAATTTTACGACTATCTGAGTGCGCGGCGGCCAATTTTGGCGGTTGCCTCAAAAGCATCTGCGGTACGCGAAGTGATGACGCGGGTTCACTGCGGAGAATTTGCCGAAATTGGACACGCGGATGAGATTGTACTAGCCATCAAGAGCTTACTCCGCAACGAAAGGAAATTCTCGTTTCAAGGCGCCGAGCGGTTTGAATGGCCGAATGCGGCGAATCAGTATGTAGCCCTGATCAATAAGATTATGTTTGAGGTACACTAGCAGCCTGTAGGACTGAGGCAATTTGAAATGGCAGAAGCGAAAGTCACATTTTCGTTCGGAAAGAACTGGATAGACTACCTGGATACCGTCTCTGATAGTGAAGTCGAAAGTGCAGAGAAAGATATCAGGCAGTGGTTGGGAAGTTCCTATGTATCAGGCAAGAGGGTAGTTGATATTGGTTCCGGGTCAGGCATACATTCGCTGGCATTCCACCGCCTGGGAGCCCAAGCGTTGCACTCCTTTGACTACGACGAATTTAGCGTACGTGCGACAAAAACTATGTGGAGTAAGACGAAAGAGCCTGCAAACTGGGTTGTCGAACAGGGTTCGATACTCGATGGCGACTATATAAAGTCACTGGGGCAGTTCGACATTGTGTATTCGTGGGGCGTGCTACATCACACCGGGTCCATGTGGGCGGCAGTGACAAATGCCTTTAGCCTGGTAGCACCGGGGGGGCGCTTGTGGATTTCTCTCTACAAAAAGGGTCCGCGATACGAGAGCGATTTAGCATTAAAGCAAAAGTATAATAGAGCCTCGGAATTGGGAAAGCGCCTCCTGGAATACCGTCGAATTGGCAAGTTCATGTTAGCGAGAGCGCGGCATTTTCAGAATCCCTTTGCCTGGAACAAGAAGGTCAGTCGTGGCATGAATATTTATCATGACGTAATCGATTGGCTAGGGGGACTGCCGTATGAGACAGCCACTGAGGACGAAGTAGTGACTCATGCCCGGAAGTATGATTTTGTACTCGAGAGAATCAAAGCTCAAAATGAAGGGGGGTGCAGCGTATATGTTTTCTCCCTGCCGCAGAGATCTAGCAAGGATTCGACGACCTTCGGAAATTAACTGTTGAAGTGCGAGAAGAGGACGAGCCGGGTTTGGGCGAGGCATCCCGGCATTCTTAACCGGACCGTAGTGACGCCTGCTACTCAATTATACTTCAAACGATCTTCCAACTGATCGAAAAGCTCACCGAACGTACCCGACATGAGCGGTATACGTTTGCGACCCCACAGCCTCGTCTTGATCGTCGAAGCAACGGTCATAAGAGGCAATGGAATCAGCTTGAAGCACGCGGCGGCCACCTTCACAAGCAGCCGTTCCCTATTGGACATTATGTTTTCCCTTTCGCGTTCATTTTCAAAACTCGTGTTCCGGCGAAAGGATGTTCGCGACAACATCTTTTCGGGGTCCAGGCCCAGTGCGAGACAAAGCCTTGTAACCTCGCTTTCTGTCTGCGCTCGGAAGACTTCGTAATGCACTTCGACAATTTTGTAACGCTTAGCCAACCGATCAAGGCTCTTGCGGTCACGAACGAATGCGTAGGTCGTTCGAAGGATTCTCCGGCTGCCGTGTCTCGCCTTCATCGCCCAAGTCGACTTCAGGGTATCCAGAATATTGCGACGCGTGATAACTACTCGTGCCCGGTCGAAATAGTTCAGCACTTCCGCGGCCCTCAATGGGGACGTTTTCTGCAACCAGAATGTCTTGTTGTTTTTCCTGGCAAACTCGCACATCAGCAAGTCGAACAACTGCAGCATCTCGCGTGGTCTTGGCTGCAATTTGTAGAACATCTCCTTATCGACTTTGGTTTGTCTGAATAACTCGGTCATCGACCACATTTCCAGGAATCCGACATACTCATCGGGAAATGAAAGATCGAACTTGTCTTGCATCGCCCCAAACATGTTTGTTTCGAGAATTCCGCGGCCTCTTTCACTTTGAGCGCCAATGACATTTTCATGCTTGCAAAGCGTATTGGACAGCCACTTGGTCCCGGTGCGGTTCATTCCGATGACGATGATCGGCGTTATTTCCTGCAAGTTCTTGCCCCCATTCGACGTCATTCATATCGAGTAGGCTCGTGGAGCCTGTTGTTTGTGTTGCCGGGGTGATCAACTTGACTCACGCGATCAATACTCTTGCGGCACGGTGCCCTGTTGTGAGACGTTCGACCCTGGCATTGGCCCGGATCAGGCAATGACACGCGCCTGTATCGTCGTACCGTTGGTACGTTGAATTTCGGGCAGCTAGTTCCGATTCATGGCGAACACCGCCGCCACGGGCGCGTGCGGTCATAGATTGCCTGGGTCCCTGACGGCATTTTCATCTTCCTGCCTCGCGGCGATTCTTCTTTCCCCCAACCGCCGCTGCCGCTGCCGGCGTTCCGGCCCATAATACCCCGACCGGTCCGTACGCCGCCGATCGCCTGCGGTGCGGCGGTCGCCAATAACCCTCCGGCGGCATATCGAACGGCGCAGGAAACGTATGAATGTCCAGGCACGCAAAATCACCCAGAAGTACAACAGCCCGACCAGCAAAAATGTGCCGGCAAGGATGAGGTCCGACACGCCGTAGTAGGTACCGGCGAGGCCAACGAGCACTCCGACTGTGGCGAGCCCAGCCATGGTCAGTACCGTCTCCGTCACCGTGAAGCCGGCCAGCAGAAATACGTGATGCAGGTGTTCCTTGTCGGCGCTGAATGGCGGCCGCTTCCTCAGGATGCGGCGCGATGCCATACATACCGCGTCGTAAATCGGCAAGGTGAGGAACCACAATGCGGAAGCCGGTGAAATGGCAGCGCCCCTCCCTTGTGACAGTCTGATAGCAAACCACGCCAGGGCGAGACCGAGGAACATGCTTCCCGAATCTCCGAGGAAGATCAGGGCTTTTCGTTTTCCGGGAACTGTTACATTGAACAGGAGAAAGGCGGCGATGCTTGCTGCAAAGCACCACAGGATGACGAGATCCTTGCCCTCGCCCATAAACACAGTCGCAAATATAAACCCAAGTATGGGTACGAGCGTCAGCGTACCGGCAAGTCCATCGAGTCCGTCAGACATGTTTACCGCGTTAATGGCGCCGACAATCGCAAAGACCGTGAAAGGAACAGCAGCGCGTCCGAGCGAAAACGTGCTGCCATCCAGATTCATCGTCCCGAATTCGCGCACGACGACATCAGCCCCAAAAATGACCATCAATGTCGCCAGAACTTCGCTGATCAGGCGTGTCGACGGACTCAAACCGCGAAAATCGTCGATCACACCCACCGTTACCAGGACAGCGGCCGCCACGTAAAAGCTGGTGTAACGATCGATACCCCAGGTGCCCGGATAAATCGACTGGGATATTGCGTGGGTCAGCACGACGGCGATGAAGATCGCGATTCCCCCAACCAGCGGAATCTCCCCTTCATGTACCTTACGCTCGTTCGGCACATCGACCAGCCCCAGAGTTTTTGCAATGGGGCGAAAACTCAATATCAGTGCGGTAGTGGCGAAAAACGCAAACGCCGCGCTAATGTAGAATGATAGAGACAAAATCTCGCCTCGATACTATGCTGGACGTAAAGTTATTGGCTTGGAACCTGATTGGTTTCCGGATTCCATTGTCACTTTCCAAGCCCAGGGCAGGATAGCAACCCTTTCGTTACAACTCCGTGAAACCGGGGCGCACTCCGCTCGAAAGTCGGGTACCCGAGGTTTGCTCGTATCCATATTATACGGATTTCCAACGTACATTGTATGATGCGGCGGACTCATAAAGTTGCAATTTTACTTATTACTTCCAACGAGTTAATCTGTCTCAAATCGACGACACCTGCCAGGGTGCCCTGGGTCATCGTCAATAGCCGAAACTGTTCCGTGCAAACGGGTGCAAAAGGTCAATCGTCCGGGCCGTAACCGGCTTGAGCGATGTGCGCCATTGGTCGAGCGAACTACGGTCGACGCCTTTCCCCGCTCCAATCTGGTCGAACGACGAGCCGTATTGATGCGGGCGCAGCATTGCCGGTACGAACTCCACGTCGATCAAGCCACAAATTCTCCGCAATTCGGATTCCGGCTGCAGAACGACGTCCTCATATCGAACGAGGCAGTAATTCGGGTAATTTTTCAGTTTGCCGTGCAATCGGGCAGTCCACGAAATCTGTAAATTGACGTGGATGAAGTGCTGAAAGCGGACATAAGCCCTGCTCACCGGGTTTGTCTTGTGGCGCGTATACTTCGCGGATTGCGAGGCATACACAGCCTTGGGATTTCGGGTCGTGTGAATCAGACGGCAGCCCGGGAACCATTCGAGAAGCCTGTCGGTATACGAATAATGGAGCGGGAACTTGGCGCCTGTGCCTGATTTGTTTCTCAGGCGAGCGTGTACGATCATGATTGCCCTGAAAATGGACTTGAGGCTGAGTTCATCCGCCGCCAGCTCCGCAAGCAGCATCTCGCGATCCAGTTCCCTGGAAGTGACCGTCCAGAACCAGCCATATGGTTTACCGGAGAAGATGAGGTCGACAACTCGCGCGGTTGCGCCAGGGGCAGACAGGTCACCGACGTACTTTTTGACGTAGTACCTCAAATCCGGGTGCAGCCAGCGCGGACTCATCAAAAACATTTCATCGACGAAGTCGAGTTCGTTACTCGCCGACAGCATGGTCTTCAGCATTTCTGAACCGGTACGCGAGCCGCCGATAATGAATACCGGCTTTGGATCAGTACTCATCGGAGAAACGCGCACGAACGGCCCTGAGTCATCACGTTTTTCATGGTCTCCTGGCAACGTCAATTCCTCCTGTCGCCGCGAAAGCCCAATACTTCACTCCAGAGCCCGACGCCCACGAACCTGACATTGGAGATCAGCACCCGCCGCCAAAGGCGTCTCGGTTCCACGATCAGGCGATAGAGCGCTTCCAGGCCCCACTTGCGAATCCATTCCGGCGACGCCTTGACGGTGCCGGCATAGAAATCGAAGACGGCGCCAACGCTGCCGATGACCGCCGCATTGAGGTGTCTGCGATTCTCAAAAACCCACTTCTCCTGTTTAGGTGCCGTCATTCCCACCCAGAGCACGTCGGGTTCCGCGGCATTAATCGCCTGAATAAACTCATCGTTCTGCTGCTTCGACCACTCGCCAAACGGCGGCGAAATCGCGCCGCATAGCGTCAAGGCAGGATACTCGGCGGGAAATCGCTGACGAATCAGCTCCAGAACGGTTTGCGAGGAGCCGAAGAAGAATATTCTGCCGCGGCCGCGCGCCCGCAGCTTCCCGAGTACTGCTTCAAAATACTGCTGACCTATTATTCTGGGTCCCACGTCCTTACGCGCCAGTCGAGCCACCAGGCTTACGCCAATTCCATCCGCGACGAGCTGATCTGCATCCAGTAACGCTCGCCGAAATGTTTCGTCGTGCCGGGCCACATTCATCGAATTAGAGTTTGCACAGGCAAATGCGATCTGCCCCTGCCCGGAGTCAATTGCATGAACCGCACGAGTTGCGGCATCGTCAAGCGACGACACGCCGATCGGTATCCCTAAAACGGTATCCAATCAGGAAGACCTTACTCGGCTCTTACAGATTTGGATGGCCGCAGCGTCAGTTGGCGCGCTGAAACGTTGCATCAGTGCAATGGAATTTCTTTTTTGTCTTGTTCGTAACCATGCCCATTCTCGGCAAGCCACTCCCGGAACGGCAGCAATCGCTGGTCGCGCAACAGGCGACGCAATTTTGGCATTGTGCTTCGCATATTGACGTAGGACTTGAACTTCCGAACCAGTCCCATCGATAACCGGGGATGGCCGGGGTCGATTTCACGCGGATGCAGGTAGTAGATTACAGGTCTGCCCGAACGGTTAACCGATCGGCTAAGCAGGTCGATAATCCTGTACGGGGTCAGTCTGAGATAGCCGCCACCAAAAACAAACAAGCGCTGCCCGAGTACGGGCAGCACCGACATCGGCAATTCCAGCAAGGGACCGGATTCGGTCTCAACCCAGTAGGGCGATATGTTGCCATCACGGATCCCGCCGTGCCCGCGCGCCGCAGGAAATACCGATGAATCATACTCGAAGCCGGCACTTGCGATCTCATCGAATGCCCAGCTCGTATCCTCCGTCACCGAGAAACCGGGCGCTCGATAACCGCTCACTTTTGCACCGGCAATATCTTCGAGAATTGCCTTGCTGCGCCGGATATCGGCGGCAAACTGATCTCTGGATTGCGTATAGACCAACTGATGACCGTAACCATGTGAGGCCACTTCGTGTCCGCTCGCGTGAGCCCGACGCACCAGGTCCGGGAAGCGCTCGGCAACCCACCCCAAAAAGAAACAGGTCACCTTGACACCCGTTTCGTCGAATTCCTCGAGGAGCTTCAGAAAGGTGCGTTCGACCCGCGACTCGAGCGTTGACCATCTGTCGATGTCAGGCGTCGACTCGAGCTCCAGAAGATGGAACCAGTCTTCGACATCAATTGACATTATGTTATTCATTGCTGTGCTGATTTCGGGGATGTGAATTGTTGAAGACAACGATAGTTTACGCGGTCTTGCCGTAAATAATAATCCCACCCGTTGCCGAGGGACGGGATCGGCCAGCCAGACCTGTTATGTCACATTATCGAGAGGATTTGCTCGCCAGACGGCGATAATTCTCGTAGATCGGTCCCAAGACCTTTTCCGGGGTGAAATCTATGACCGCATGGTAACTTGGATGCCCGCGGTAGAGCTCCGCATTGTTCAGGCATTTCGCCATCGCCTCGGCTACCTGTGCTGGCTCGTGGACAGCGACCAGTTCTCCATTGACTCCAGGCAATACAACCCGGGATATCTCTCCCACATCCGTGGCCATTACCGGCAAGCCGCTGCCGAGCGCCTCCAGCACGCAGATTGGCATACCTTCATATGC
>JBOHZD010000330.1:0-5353 GCA_050738315.1 Woeseiaceae bacterium | reverse complement strand
TGCAACTCGAAGCAAAGGGTTACGACTGGGTGCGAGAGGCGGCCAGCGCATGATCTCCGCGATCATCGATACGGGCCTGCTCGAACGAGCGGTCAGCCGCTTGCCGAGCGATGACCTGACACCGCTGCGACTAGACGCACTGTCCCGATTCGCGGAAACGGGGTTCCCGACGAGCCGCCACGAGGACTGGAAGTACACCAACCTGGCACCGGCCGTCGCTCTCAGCAACCTCTGGCTGCGCGATGCCGCGGGACAGACGCAGGATACGGCGGCTGCCGACACCGCTCGCAGCTATGCCGAGGCGCTTGGCGGTAAATTGGATGCGCACTGGATCGTGATTGCGAACGGCGAGATTCCGCCCGCTTCCCTGGCAGCGCTCGCGCATTTGAACGGCGCGGGACTCGAAGTACGCTCAGCGGCGATGGGCGACACCCACTCGCTGCTCGCAGAAGATCCGATGTCCCGTTTCAATGCCGCATTGGTGCGGGACGTGCTGAGCCTGCGTGTGTCGGCGGGTGCCACTCTCACCAAACCGCTCGGCCTGCTGGTCTTCGACGATGCGAGCACAGGCGTGAAAGTCAGCCTGCCGCGCATCGTGATCGAAGTCTGCGATCACGCCCGCGTGAAGATCATTGAATTCCATGCATCGACCGGAGAGAGCGAGCACTTCGCGAATATCGTCACGGAGCTCGACCTTCAGCGGGGCGCGGCAGTCGATTTCGTCAGGATTCAGGATCGCGCCCGGCGCCATTTCCAGGTCGGCAAGTTGCATGCGCGAATTGCGCGCGATGCGAGACTGACGCACACGGCATTCGACCTGGGTGGCGCATTGATCAGGAACGACATCGCCGTCGACATTGCAGAACCCGGCGCAACAGTGATGCTGACCGGCCTTTATCTCGCGGATGGCAAGCAGCACATCGACAACCACACGCGCATCGACCATCGGGTTGGACCGGCAACGAGCATCGAGGAATACCGCGGCATCGTCACCGATCGCGCCCGCGCTGTCTTCAACGGCAAGGCGATCGTTCACAAAGGCGCGGACGGTACGGACGCGCGGCAGGAAAATCACAACCTGTTGCTGTCCGACAAGGCGGAAGTCGATACCAAACCGGAACTCGAAATTTACGCGGACGACGTCAAGTGCAGTCATGGCGCCACGGTCGGGCAGCTCGACGAGGCCGCCCTCTTCTATCTCCGCACGCGTGGCCTGAGCCGGGAAGAGGCCGCCCGCGCCCTCGCCCGCGCATTTACCGCCGGTATTATCGCGTCGGTGCCGGTTGTCGAGGTACGGGATTACATCAAGGACCTCGTCGATACGCGATTGCAAAACCTGCTCGGCCCTGAACCAACCACTGTAGGAGCCCGCCATGCGGGCGACCAACGTCAGGAAAACCAATGAGCACCGTTCCGCAACACAGGGCGAATTCAGGCATGACCGCCGCCGGCATCGAACACTGCCGCGATGACTTCCCGGCGTTGTCGCAGAACGTCAATGGCCGGCCGATCGTCTACCTGGACAGCGCCGCCTCGGGACAGCAACCGGCGAGTGTCATCGACCGGGTTGCGGAATATCAGCGCCACGATCACGCGAATGTGCATCGCGGCGTACACACGTTGAGCCATCGCGCGACCGAGGCATACGAAGGCGCACGCGATTCGGTTGTGAACTTCATCAATGCGGTGAGCCGCCGCGAAATCATTTTCTCGAGCGGCACAACCGGGGCAATCAACCTGGTTGCGCAAAGTTTCTGCCGTCCGCGGCTCGGGCCCGGTGACAGAATTCTGATCACGCATCTCGAACACCATTCGAACATCGTGCCGTGGCAACTCGTCTGCGAACAGACCGGTGCCGAGCTGCTGGTTTGCCCCATCGACAACGCAGGTAACCTGGTATTCGAGCAGTTCGTCGGCATGCTGGACGATCGCGTCCGGATCGTCGCAGTAGCGCACGTGTCCAATGCGCTGGGGACGATTTTGCCGTTGCGAGACATCATTACCGAAGCACACCGGCGGGATATACCGGTACTGGTCGACGGTGCGCAGGCGGTGCCGCATATGCAGGTCGACGTCCAGCAGCTCGGTTGCGACTTCTACACTTTTTCCGGGCACAAGATGTTTGGACCAACCGGGACCGGCGTGTTGTACGGCAAAGAAGCACTGCTCGACGCAATGCCTCCGTACCAGGGGGGCGGCGACATGATTCTCGAGGTGCGCTTCGACGGCACGACGTATAACGACTTGCCGTACAAGTTCGAGGCCGGCACGCCGAACATCTCGGGCGTCATCGGGCTCGGCGCCGCCGCCGAATACCTGCAGGGCGTCGGCATGGATCGCATCGCACAACATGAACGGGACCTGCTCCAATACCTGGTCAGCAAGCTGGTTCCGATCGACGGTATGCGCCTGATCGGTACCGCGGCGAAGAAAGCCAGCGTGCAATCCTTCCTGCTCGACGACATACACCCCCACGATCTGGGCACGATCCTCGATCACGAGGGCATCGCGATTCGCACCGGGCATCACTGCGCCATGCCGGTCATGGACTACTTCGGCATCGTCGGTACCGCGCGCGTATCCCTCGCGTTGTACAACAACAAACAGGATATCGACCGGCTGGGCGATGCCCTCGAGAAGGCAAAGGAGGTCTTCGCGTGAGCGCCGCCGGTAATGGAAACGACGAACTTCGTGAGCTGTACCGGGAACTGATTCTCGATCATGCACGCAGCCCACGGCATTTCGGCAAGCTCGAAGGGGCAACTCATTCCGCCCAGGGCATCAACCCGTTGTGCGGCGACAAGCTGAAAATGTACTTTCGGGTCGACGCCGATGGCAGGATCAGCGATGCGCGCTTCGAAGGTTCCGGCTGCGCGATCTCGGTCGCCTCGGCATCGCTCCTGATGGAGACCGTGATCGGGCAGAGGACCGAGCGTGCACTGGAGTTTTTCACGGCGATGGTCAACCGCCTCGCGAACCGGCCGGGCGCTTCGGATAGCCAATCGGCGGTACAGGAAGAGATCGACCTGGGAAAACTCCGCGCGCTCGAGGGCGTCAGGGAATTTCCGACACGCGTCAAGTGCGCAACGCTAGCATGGCATGCATTGAATTCTGCGCTACAGGACGACGCGCGACCGGTATCCACGGAGTAGAACCGAATGTTTGGGCACACCAACGAACCCTTTGCTCTCACGAGAGATGTGAGCGCCGTCATGATACCGGCCGGCGAAACGGTGACCTTGCGCGAGGGCACCGCGGGTTTCATCACCCAGGCGCTGGGCGGCAGCTTCACGGTCTATGTCGAAGGCAATCTGTTCCGGGTTGCCGGACTGGACGCCGACGCGCTCGGCAAGGAACCGGTCCCTCCTCCGGCCGTCCCGGAAAACCCGACGGACAAAGACATCGAAGACGTCGTCTGGCAGCAACTGAAAACCTGTTACGACCCTGAAATACCCATCAACATCGTCGACCTGGGCCTGGTCTACCGCTGCGAAGTACACCAGATGCCGGACGGGCAGCGGTCGGTGGCCGTGGACATGACGCTGACCGCGCCGGGCTGCGGCATGGGCGACATCCTGGTGCAGGATGCGCAGGAAAAGATCGCCATCGTGCCGACGGTCGGAGACGTCAAGGTCGAACTGGTCTTCGACCCGCCGTGGAATCAGAGCATGATGTCCGACGAGGCAAGGTTGCAGACCGGCATGATGTAATTCGGCGAAGTCTCACTGGGTGCACTAGAATAGCCACTCGATGAAGACGCTCACGATCCTCCGCCACGCCAAGTCGAGCTGGGATGACGAAGGCACGCCCGACTTCGAGCGGCCGCTGAGCCGCCGCGGCGAGCAAAACGCCCCGGTGATGGCCGCACGACTGACGGACGCGGGGATCCGGCCCTCGCTGATCCTGAGCAGCCCGGCCGTCCGTGCATGGACCACGGCCAAGATCGTCGCAAAGGAAATTTCCTACCCGCTCGAGTTCCTGCAGCGGGAAAACAGCCTGTACCTGGCCGGCGTCGAACGGCTGCTAAACCTGCTTGCGGCGCAGGATGCGGGCTTCAATAGCGTCGTGATCGTGGGCCACAATCCGGGCCTCACCGATTTTGCCAACTACCTCCTGCCCGACGTCACCGACAACCTCCCGACCTGCGGCATGGTATCGCTCCACATCGACACCGACGACTGGGACCTGCGGCAGGGCAAAACCGCCGAACTCCTTCTCTACGACTATCCGAAAAAATAGAACTAGCACTCGGGGACGTTGACGGCGAGGCCGCCTCGCGAGGTTTCCTTGTAGATGGTCGACATGTCGAGACCGGTCTGGCGCATCGTGCTGATGACCTGGTCGAGCGATACCTTGTGCGAACCGTCGCCCTGTATTGCAAGGCGTGCGGCGTTGATCGCTTTTACCGCGCCCATCGCGTTGCGTTCGATGCAGGGTATCTGCACCAGACCGCCGATGGGATCGCAGGTGAGGCCGAGGTTGTGTTCCATGCCGATCTCTGCCGCGTGTTCGATCTGCGCATTGGTCCCGCCGAAGGCCGCGCCGAGGCCGGCCGCCGCCATGGAACAGGCGACGCCGACTTCGCCCTGGCAACCCATTTCCGCGCCGGAAATCGAGGCGTTGATCTTGTACAGGATGCCGATCGCGCCGGCGGTAAGCAGAAATCGCCTGACGCCCTCGTCGTCCGAACGTGGCACCAGTTCGGTGTAGTAATGCATGACCGCCGGAATGATGCCGGCCGCGCCGTTTGTCGGCGAGGTCACGACCCTGCCCCCGGCCGCATTTTCCTCGTTGACGGCGATTGCGAATGCGTTGACCCAATCCATTGTGTCGAGTCCGGCGCGTTCGCCGTGTTTGACCAGTCTCTGGTAGAGTTTCGGCGCACGGCGTGTGATTGCCATGCGGCCCGGTAAAACACCTTCCGTATGCAGTCCCCGCTGCACGCAGGCGCGCATGGCCGCCCAGATGTCGTCGATCCTTGCACGCACTTCGCCAGCGGAGCGCCAGTGTGTTTCGTTCCGGTGTACGAGATCGGCAATCGACAATCCGTGCCGTTCCCCGAGCGCGAGCAAATCCGCGGCGCTCGTGAACGGAAACGGCGGTTCCCCTTCCTGCGGCAACGGCTCAGGCTCGTCGCCCCGGACGATGAAGCCGCCGCCGATCGAGTAATAGTCGTCCGTGCGGACAATGTTGCCGGCTGAATCGAAGGCGGTGAAGCGCATACCGTTCGTATGCCTCGGCAATTCCTGCGCGAAATCGAATTGCAGGTCCTTGTCCGGTGCAAAGGCGACTTGCCCGATATCCGGCAGGTCCAGCACGCGTTCCTTGTGGATGCGCCGCAGCAGGTCTTCAA
>JBOHZD010000329.1:0-14573 GCA_050738315.1 Woeseiaceae bacterium | reverse complement strand
CCTGTAGGCTTCGGGCGAAACATCCCTGTTTCGCACGATCCTGAAAAGCCATCCCCACCCAAGGATCCTCGCCGATCGTCGTTGGGGCGTTCCTGAAAAGCTCTCCCCGGCCATGCATCCCCCGATCGTCGTTGGGGCGGTCCTGAAAAGGCTTCCCCGGCCAAGGATCCTCCTCCAGTCAACTCAAAGCCTCATGAATGATCGCCACCGGCCCCGACCCGGTGAGCGACCAGCCAGAGGGCGGAGATGAGCGCGCAGGCCACGAAGACGGAGGTCGGTCGGCCGCCTTCGAGGAGGCGCCCGCCGACCAGGCCGCCGGCGAAGATGCCGAAGAACTGCGAGCTCGAGAAGACGCCGAGTGACGCTCCCCGCGACTCCTTGTCCGCCAGGATCGATAGCCGTGCGGGCAGCCCGGCCTCGAGAAAGCTGAACCCCGCGAAGAAGAGTGCAAGGCCGGCAACGACCGGTACGATTGCGTAGGCGAAGAAAACCAGCATTGACTGGCCCAGCAGGATCAGCAGCACTGCAATGGACACGTTGGATGTCTTGCCGCGCCTGTCGTCGGCCAGTATCAGCGGGACGGTCCCCGCGAGCGACAGCACGAGTGCGGCGGTGTAGACCTGCCAGTGGTCGGCAACCGGCAAGTCGATTGCGGATTGCAGCAGGAACGGTAACGCGACGAAGGTCGCCGTCAGTAGCGCATGCAGCACGAAGATATACAGATCCAGTCGCAGCAACTGCGGTTTGAATGCCTCCTTGAAGGATCCTGTGGGCGTGCGGACGGGTCTCCCGATGCCCTTCGGCAACAGTGCGAGCAGCAGTGCCGCAACGACCGCCAGTCCTGCCGCGACCCAGAACAGCGAACGGACACTACTGACGGCCGCAAGCACCGGGCCGAGCACCAGTGCCAGCAAGAACGCGCTGCCGATACCGATGCCGAGCAACGCCATGGTCCGGGTCCGGATTTCCTCCCGCGTCGCGTCCGCCAGCAGCGCGGTCAAGGTCGCGGAGACGGCGCCGGTGCCCTGCAGCAGACGTCCGGCGATCACGCCGTAAATCGTGCTGCTCAGAGCCGCGACAATGCTGCCCGCGGTGAAGAGCGCCAGCCCGAACAGTATGACGGGCACACGCCCGACGCGATCCGACAGCGCCCCGAGCGGCATTTGCAACAACGCCTGGGTGAGGCCGTAGCCGCCGACGGCGACGCCGATCAGGAGCGGCGTCGCACCGTACAGGCCGCCGGCGAAGATCGACATCACGGGCAGCAACGCGAACAGCGCGAACAATCGCAACATTGCAACGGACGCGACAACGGCGGTGGCGCGCCGTTCATGCGGTTGCATCGCTGCAAGGATTTCTCCGGACAGTTGACTCACGCTGCGAGGGTGGAACCTGTAATACGCTGATTCATTATGACTTTGCGCCGGGACAGAGCGGCGGCGTATATTAGCAGGTTGGCCAACGTTCATTGCAGACCCCTATGAAATCGATCGACATCCGCGGCGCGCGCACGCACAACCTCAAAAATCTCGATTTGAGTCTGCCGCGCGACCAATTGATTGTTTTTACTGGATTGTCGGGGTCCGGAAAATCGTCGCTCGCGTTCGACACGATTTACGCTGAAGGTCAGCGCCGTTACGTCGAATCGTTGTCCGCGTATGCAAGGCAATTTCTGTCCATGATGGAAAAACCGGATGTCGATCATATCGACGGCCTGTCACCTGCAATTTCCATCGAACAGAAATCCACCTCACACAACCCGCGTTCCACCGTCGGTACGGTGACCGAGATCTACGACTATCTGCGGCTCCTGTACGCGCGCGCGGGCACGCCACGCTGCCCTGACCACGGTGTGCCGCTCGAAGCACAGACGGTCGGACAGATGGTCGACCAGGTACTTGCCCTGCCCGAGGGCACTCGCCTGATCCTGCTGGCCCCGGTGGTGCAGGACCGCAAAGGCGAACACGTGCAATTAATGCAGGATCTGCAGGCGCAGGGTTTCATCCGCGCGCGCATCGACGGCGAAGTGTATGAGCTGGACGATCCGCCGAAACTCGATCTTCGCCGGAAGCACTCGATCGATGCCGTGGTTGACCGCTTTAAGGTAAAAGCGGACATCCGGCTGCGCCTGGCGGAGTCGTTCGAAACCGCATTGCGCATGGCCGACGGGGTTGCGCGAGTCGCCTTCATGGAAGATGCGAAACAGGAGGAGCTGCTGTTTTCGGATCGCTTCGCCTGCAATATCTGCGGCTACAGCCTGACGGAACTGGAGCCGCGGTTGTTCTCCTTCAACAACCCTTCCGGTGCGTGTCCCGGATGCGACGGCCTCGGCGTCAAGCAATTCTTCGACATCGCAAGAGTGGTCGTGAACCCGGACCTGTCGCTCGCCGGCGGCGCCATTCGCGGCTGGGATCGCAAGACGACTTACTACTTCCAGATGATCCAGAGCCTCGCGGCACATTACGGTTTCGACATCGAGACACCGTTCAACGAGCTGCCGGACAACTTTCAAAACGTCGTCCTGTACGGTAGCGGCAAGGAAAAGATCGCGTTCCAGTACGCCAACTCGCGCGGGCTGGAGATCCGGCAGCTGCACCGCTTTGAAGGCGTGATCCCGAATCTCGAGCGCCGGTTTCGCGAAACGGAATCGACGGCGGTGCGTGACGAACTGGCGCGATTTCTGAACAGTCAGCCGTGCCCGGAATGCCACGGCACACGGCTGAATCGCGCCGCCCGAAATGTCTTCGTTGCGGACCTTGCCCTGCCGGAAATCAGTGACATGTCGGTCGGTCACGCGCGGGAATTCTTCGGAAAACTCGAACTCCAGGGCTGGCGAGCGACGATCGCCGCCAAGATCGTCAAGGAAATCGGCGATCGGCTCGGATTCCTGAGCGACGTGGGACTCGATTATCTGTCGCTGAACCGGAGTGCGGATACCCTGTCCGGCGGCGAAGCGCAACGGATCCGGCTCGCAAGCCAGATCGGGTCCGGCCTCGTCGGGGTCATGTATATACTCGACGAGCCGTCGATCGGTCTGCATCAGCGCGACAACAGGCGTTTGCTGGGCACGCTTCTGCATTTGCGGGACATCGGCAATACGGTCATCGTCGTCGAACACGACCAGGAAGCAATCCTGGCGGCCGATCATGTCGTCGACCTGGGGCCGGGCGCGGGCGTGCATGGCGGCCGGGTCGTTGCCGCGGGCCCGCCGGAAGCCATCAAGCAGAATCCGCAATCGCTGACAGGACAATACCTGTCCGGCCGTCGCGCCATCGCGCTGCCCGACCATCGCCTGCGTCCGGACAAAAAGCGGCAGCTGGTCATCAAAGGTGCGCGCGGTAACAACCTGAAGTCGGTCGATGTCTCCATTCCGCTCGGGCTCATGACCTGCGTGACCGGCGTTTCCGGGTCCGGCAAGTCCACATTGGTCAACGACACGTTGTATAAAGCCGTCGCCGAAGAATTGAATCGTGCCAGCCGGAACCCCGCCCCCTACGATGACATTTCGGGACTGGAACTGATCGACCGCGTCATCGACATCAGCCAGAGTCCGATTGGGCGGACGCCGCGATCGAACCCTGCCACTTACAGTGGTTTATTCACTCCCATACGCGAGTTGTTTGCCGGCACCCAGGAAGCCCGTTCACGCGGATACATGCCGGGGCGCTTCAGCTTCAATGTCAAGGGTGGGCGCTGCGAGGCTTGCCAGGGCGATGGGGTTCTCAAGGTCGAAATGCACTTCCTGCCGGATATCTACGTACCCTGCGACGTTTGCCGCGGCAAACGCTATAACCGTGAAACGCTGGAAATTCGCTACAAGGGCAAAAACATTCATGAAGTGCTGGAGATGACCGTCGAAGACGCGTCCGTGTTCTTCCGCAACGTGCCCGTCGTATCGAAGAAACTGCACACGCTGGTGGACGTCGGCCTGTCCTATGTGCGCCTGGGGCAGAACGCGACGACGCTGTCGGGCGGCGAAGCGCAACGAGTCAAACTGGCCAAGGAACTGTCGAAGCGGGACACCGGCAGCACGCTTTATATTCTCGACGAACCCACCACGGGACTGCATTTCCACGACATCGAACAGTTGCTGGCGGTGCTGCATCGCTTGCGGGACAAGGGCAACACGGTCGTCGTCATCGAACACAATCTCGATGTGATCAAAACGGCTGACTGGATCATCGACCTTGGGCCCGAAGGCGGCGATGGCGGCGGTGAGATCATCGCAACCGGCACGCCGGAAGACGTGGCAAGCAACGACGCCTCGTTTACCGGCGAGTACCTGCGGCCACTGTTGCGTAAGCTGAACAGCCGGAAACGCGCGTCGCGGTAATCGAGCGTTTGGTCGCCCGCAAGGGCTCCTACAGATGCAGGCTTCACCGGTACGGTTGTAATCACCCCCGCAGGAGCCCACCATGCGGGCGACCCGGCCTCGACCCCGCCCGTCCCGGCGCAAATCACACGGACGTGTGCGCGGCCTGCTCCGATAGCGTTTCCGCGGCATCAACGGGCAACGCTTTCAAGCGACGTCCCGTGATGACGCCCGCGGTGATCGCGCCATTGACGTTCAACGCCGTGCGCGCCATGTCGATCAGCGGCTCGATCGAGACCAGCAACGCGACGAGTGTCACCGGAAATCCCATGGCCGGCAGCACGATCAACGCCGCGAGAGTCGCACCGCCACCGACGCCGGCCACGCCGAAGGAGCTGACGGCGACGACGCCCGTCAGGCTCGCGATAAACGCCGGGCTGAGCGGGTCGACCCCCATCGTCGGCGCGATCATGGTAGCCAGCATCGCCGGATAAATACCCGCACAACCATTCTGTCCGATGGTCGAACCGAGGGTTGCGGAAAGATTGGCGATCGGTATGGGCACATTCAACCGTTCGATCTGCGTTTCGACGTTCAGGGGAATCGTCGCCGCCGAACTGCGCGATGTAAACGCGAACGTCAGTACCGGCCAGACTTTGCGGAAGTAATCGCCTAGCCGGACTCCGTTCAATCTCAGCAGCAGTGCATGCGCGCCGAACATGATGATGATCGCGATATAGGAGGCGACCACGAACGTCAGGAGTTTCAATATGTCTGCGGCGTTCGATCCCGCGACGACGCTGGTCATCAGGGCGAGAATGCCGAAGGGAGTCAAAGCCATCACCATTCGCACCAGTTTCATCACGACGGCCTGCGCGGTTTCCACGAAACGGCTGATGGCTGCGCCGCGCTGCGGATCGTCCTTGCCGACCTGCAAAGCTGCAATGCCGAACAGAATGCCGAACAACACCACGGCGATGACCGAGGTCGGGCGGGCTCCGGTGAGGTCCTCGAAAATGTTCGAAGGCACGAAGCGAACCAGCATATCGGCGAGCGTCAGGGTTCCGATCGACTCCTGGCGTATTGCCAGCTCTCCCGCGCGAACCAGTTCACGAGTGCCGCTGACCAGCCCTTCCGAGGTCAGGTCGAAAACATTGACGACCGCGATACCGATCAGCGCCGCGACCATGGTCGTCACGACAAGGATGCCAATCACCGTGCCACCGATCCGGCCGAGTACCGCGACCTCGCGCATGCGGACGACCGCGGCGACCATCATGATCAGGACCAGCGGCATTACGATCATCTTCAACAGGTTGACGTAACTGTCGCCGACCACGTCGGTCCACCGCAACGTGTCCTCGATGACCTCCAGATTCTCGTTGTACGCAAACTGCAGCGCGAGTCCGAACGCCGCACCGGCGATCAATCCCGCCAGAATCCGTTGCGACAAGGAATACCGCGGGCCGCGTAGCCGCGACAGCAGCACGACCAACAGGATGAAAACTGCCAGATTGAGCACCGAAAAAATGGACATAGCTGCCGTTTCCCTGTTGCGATCAGGCGCTCGCGACGTGGCGATCGAACTCAATCGCGAAACGCTCGGCAGCATCCGCATCCATGCGCAGATACATGGATGGTTCGATCAGTTCAAGCTCCATCAGCAATAAGCCACCATCCGCGGCCCGCACGAGGTCGCATCTCGCATACACCGGCACCGGCTTCACGAGTTCCAGAATCCGGTCCGCGCATTGGACGAGTGCTTCGTCCGGCGCGATCGCTTCAATGCGTGCACCATGCTCTTCCTGTACGCGAAAGTCGCGCGCCTTTGGGATCTTCCGGATGGCATGGCTGTAATGGTCGCCGAAATAGAAGAGCGAGTATTCCCCTTCCGTCTGGACGTTCTCGACAAACGGCTGTATGACGAGCCCACGAGCGGAGAACTTCTGTACCAGCGATTTTTCGCCGCGCCGCGCACTGTCTGGCGTCAACAGGAAAGTATCCGTTGCATTCGTGCTGATCAGCGGTTTGGCGATGATGCGACCGGTCCCGAGCCGATCGAAGGATGCTGCCAGCTGACCGGGTTCGAGCCGCTCGTACCACAGACTCGGGACGATCACCGCACCTTGCACTTCCAGTTCACGCAGGTAAGTTTTCGGAATGTTCCACCGCACCAGTGCAAGGTCGTTGACAAGAACCGCTCTGGACGCGTCAATGCGCTCGAGCACACCGATGAAGCGGTCAAAGTCATCCGGATAATCCCAGGGCGTGCCGATATAAACGGCATCGAACCGGTTCCAGTCGACATCGGTCGAGCGCCAGGGCACCCAGTCCACCTGCCAGTTTCGCGCCTGCAGCGGTGCAATACCGAGATCCGCGTCAATGGACCAGCCGTCCGTATTGTCCATCGTCAGGAAAGCGCAACGCTTGCCGCTCATGACAGGCTCGGCTGCCGCTGGTGTCGTAAAATCATTTGCATGCCGATTCGATTTGCCGGATCGATCCCTGCCGCCGCTTCTTCTTCGATGAAGCCGCGCAATTCTGGCCCCAGCTCGCTTTCTTCGAGTTGCGTAAATCCGAGTCTTGCATAAAACGGAGCATTCCACGGCAAGTGGCGAAATGTCACCAGCAATACCCTTTCGTAGCCAAGCGATACCGCCCACTCCACGACCGCGTGGACGAGTCGAGTGCCCAATCCACGCCGGCCATGGTCCGGATGGACGTCCATTTCCGACAGATAGGCCTGATCGTCCGCCACTTCCACCAGCGCGAACCCCACGGGGTGACGCAACCCGTCAAGCGCCACCCACAACCTGCCGTCCTGTTGCGCCAGGCGGAGCGTATCGCGGTCGGTGACTTGATACCGCAGGTGGAGCGGCAGGTCCCGCACCGGGAAGGTACTCGCGGCGGCCTGCTCGATGCCCGGAATCGAAGCGAGATGCACCGGGTCCGCCGGGCGGATTGTGTAGGTGTCACGCATCGTTTCCGCGGCCCACAGGTACCGTTTCCATGGGCTGTCAGCCAACGAACCCGGCCGATTTCATTTGCCGGTCATGCAGGCGGCCGAGGAGGATCAACGCGAGTATCGCGCCCGCCAGCGCGAACGCCATATCCGACTGTGTGTCCCACACGTCGCCCTGTGTGCCCAGGAATGCCTCCGCAGCCTCGTCCGAAATCAGCGCAACCACCCACTCGACCAGTTCATAAACCGCGCTGATTCCCATACACAGGCCGACGATAAACAAATTGCGCCATTCGGCGTTGACGAACACCGCCTTGCGGATCGTGATCTCGCGCGCAACGATGGCCGGCACGAAACCCTGCATGAAGTGTCCGAGTTTGTCGTAATTATTGCGTTCCTGTCCGAACGCATCTCGAATCCAGTCGAACAATGGCACCTCCGCATAGGTGTAATGCCCTCCCACAATCAACACCATGCAATGCACCAGGATCAGCAGGTAGAGCATTCGCGTCAAAGGAAAGCGGTGCCGCGTGAACCACAGAACGGCCGCGGCAGCGATGGCCGGGAGAACCTCGAGCGTCCAGGTGGCGTAATCCTTCGGTTCGATCGCGGACCAGGCCAGTATGGCAACGAATACCGCCATCCAGATAGCCTGCATCGAGCGCGATACGGTCGCCATTGACGTCTCCTTTTATTCTTTCCCCGTTACTGCCGGTAACGGCCAGCGCTACCCTTTGGCTGCGCTCGGCATTGTTCAAGCCCGGCAAAGCACGTGTATCTTATAAGGGTTCCCGGCCACTGTCTGTTCAGCATGTCGCTTATCCGCTTCGACGAAGTATCTCTCGATTTCGGCGATCAGAAGATTCTGACCGCGGCGGAGCTTGCCATCGAGACTGGAGAGCGCGTATGCCTCATCGGGCGCAACGGCGCGGGTAAATCAACCACGCTGAAGCTCATCACCGCCGAGATCGACCCGGACCACGGCGAGATCGTGCGTAAATCCGGTCTGGTTGTAAGCCAGCTTGCGCAGTCGCTTCCTGCCGCGGAGGACACGAACGTCCGCGACGTCGTCGCGTCCGGCTTGACCGGCATTCAGAAACTGCTGGACGAATATCGGTTGCGGTCACAGCAGCCGCTCGGTACGCAGGGACTGCGCGAACTGGAAATGCTGCACAAGCAAATCGACGCGCATGGCGGCTGGCACATCGAGCAGCGCATCGACACGGTTATCGCCGAGCTCGATTTGCCGGCCGCAAAGCGACTGAACGAGTTATCCGGCGGTTGGCGGCGGCGGGTGGCGCTGGCGACGGCCCTGGTGCAGAAGCCCGATTTGTTGTTGCTGGACGAGCCGACGAATCATCTCGACATCGCAACGATCAAATGGCTGGAAGATGTGGTGTACGCCTCCGAAGGCGCCGTGCTTTTCATTACCCATGATCGTACCTTCCTGCAGCGGCTGGCAACTCGGATCGTTGAAATCGATCGGGGAAAGCTGACCAGCTGGCCAGGTGACTTCGAGAATTATCTCGCCCGCAAGGAAAAAGCGCTGGAGGACGAGGCACGTGAAAACGCCCTGTTCGACAAGAAACTCGCAGAAGAGGAAATATGGATACGGCAGGGCATCAAGGCGCGTCGTACTCGCAACGAGGGCCGTGCCCGCGCATTACAGAAAATGCGTGACGAACGCGCGCAACGCATCAAGCGCGATGGGAGCGCCAGAATACACATAGAGGAAGCCGATCCGTCGGGTCGCAAAGTCATGCGGGCACGGAAGATCAGCTACCGTTTTGACGACCAGCCGCTGATCGAAAACTTCTCGATCGAGATCATGCGGGGTGATCGTATCGGCATCATCGGCAACAACGGGGTCGGCAAAACGACACTGTTGAAATTGCTGCTGGGCGAACTCGAGCCGCAGTCCGGCACCGTCAAGTTCGGTGTGAACCTGGAGATCGGCTACTTCGATCAATTGCGGGAGGTGCTGGAACCCGATAAATCGATTGCGGAAAACGTCGGAGAAGGGCGCACCTGGATCACCTTGGATGGCAGGGAACGGCACATCATCGGCTACCTGAAGGGGTTTCTGTTCTCGCCGAAGCGGTCGATGACGCCGGTCAAGGCGCTGTCCGGAGGCGAACGCAATCGGGTGATACTCGCGAAACTGTTCACGAAAGCGGCCAATCTGCTGGTCCTCGACGAACCCACCAACGACCTCGACATGGAAACCCTGGAAGTCCTGGAGGAGCGTCTCGCGAGTTTCCGCGGCACCCTGATCGTTGTCAGCCACGACCGGCAATTCCTCGACAACGTCGTCACCAGTACGATCGTTTTTGAGGCCCAGGGGCGGATTCAGGGCTATGTCGGCGGCTACAGCGACTGGCTGCGCCAGGGCAGGATGCTTGCGGAGGTGGATCACCCCGACGCCGATCGGAGTGCGCGGCAATCCGAAAGGCCCGCAGCCGGCTCGGCGCGCTCGAAAAAACTCAGTTTCCATGAACAACGGGAACTCGAGCGGTTACCGCAGCAAATTGAAGCGCTGGAAACGGAAGTGACATCGCTGGAGCATAGTCTGTCCGCTCCCGGATTCTACAGTCAGCCGCACGAAAACGTGCAAGCGGTGGTCGAGGAACTGGCGACGACGCAGTCACGCCTGGAGCAGGCTATGGCCCGCTGGACAGAACTCGAAGACCGCCAGCAGCAATACCTCGCGGAGCGTCCTTGATCACGGCCAGCGACGGGCTTTTTCGTCGAATACGGCGCTCTCCGCGGGCACCACGCAAAAGCGCTGTCCTGTCGGCGCCTCCATCACGCACCAGCTTTGTATATCTGCAATTTTTTTGGCGCCCACGGCCTCGAGCCGCGCCACCTCCGCCTGTATGTCATCCGTTTCGATATCCACATGAACGCGGCTCGGATGATTGACTTTCTGGACTTCCACGTGCGGCTCGCCAGCCGCCGTATCGAGCGTCACATACGACGGATCGCTTCCCGGTCTTGCCGCAATGCCCAATGCCTCACTCCAGAATCGGGCGGCCTCCGTGAGATCGTCGGTATTGCAATCAATGATCAATCCTGCCAGCCGGCTTCGGTGCATACATCTGTCTCCGCCATTCTGCGGCCGATCGCCACATGGGGATCGCCAAAAAAACGCCCGAAGGAGGTATGAACCTCGCTTCGGGCTGTGATCTCTTCGGTTTCGGCGGCCGACTTATACTAACAGGCTGGCCGCACGAATCTTGAATTCCGAATTAGCACCAATCAAAGCGGCGTGACATTCTCCGCTTGCGGTCCCTTCTGTCCCTGTGTGACCTTCATCGTTACTTTCTGGCCTTCATGCAAGGACCTGCGACCGGTCGCATTGATAGCGCTGTGGTGAACAAAAACGTCCTTACCACCTTCACGTTCGATGAAACCAAATCCTTTTTCATCGTTGAACCATTTAACGGTCCCTTCTACTTCCTCTGACATACATTCGTCTCACTTACGTTCATTTCAGCCAGTTGAGCTGGCATTACAAAACCGGCGAATGCCGGTCCATTTCTCTCAGTGGCGGCAGTGATGACGTCAGCGGATCCCGCTGTCAGCATCCAACCGTACCAAGAAAGCGGTATGGTACGCGGGTCCGGCCGTTCTGCAAACATAAACTGACGGACGGTCTAAGCGGGAAACCGTATACCAAACGGACTGATCAGAAGCTTATGAAAAGTAAGTCTTTTTTGCCGGTGCTATCGCTTTTTTCGGGACTGCAGGTATTCGAGCCACGGTCCGAAATAGCGCGAATCCCAGCCGCCTGAAACGCCCTGATAGTCGCACTGCGGCACGTTCACATGCACCACGTCGATGCGTCCGTCGTCGTCTTCGGGAGTAAATGAAATGATCAGTGTGGAGTTCGGGTCCGACTTGGCAAAATTGACCGAACGCCAGGATTGGACGATCAGGCGATGCCGGACGACCTGCAGCGTTGTGCCGGTCACCAGGCCGCCGAATGCCTCGAACGGCGAACCGGCTTCTTCGCGGATTTTTACGGGAGCGCCCGTCATCTCGCTGTGCACGTCGGCGTCCATGTACATCTCGTACAACTCCGCGGCCGTGGCAGGCAGTACCACCGTTTTACATACCGTATTGCGCATTGGTGCCCCCGACGCTTTGCCTGGTTGCGGATTGTCTCAGGTATGGCGCATTGACGCGATTATTTCCTGACGGATGAATGCCCGCTCAACTCGTTCCGAACAGCCTATCGCCCGCATCGCCCAGTCCCGGAACGATGTATTTCCGCTCGTCCAGACGTTCGTCGATGCTGGCGGTGTAAATTTTGACGTCCGGATGCGCTTCCTCGATTTTACGGATGCCTTCGGGACAGGTCACGATGCAAACGACGACGATATGACTTGCGCCATTCTCTTTGAGAATGTCGATCGCAGCAGCGGTCGAGCCGCCGGTTGCGATCATTGGATCGATGACCAGGTGCAGGGCATTTCCCGATTCCGCCGGCAGACGTCGATAGTAGGCAACCGGCTCCTTGGTAACCTTGTCGCGGAACATGCCGACAAATCCGACGCGCGCCGTTGGCACCAGTCCGAGGATACCGTCCAGCATGCCGATGCCGGCCCGCAGTATCGGAACTACAATCAATTCTTCGTCAATCTTGAAACAGCGGGCTGTCGCAAGCGGCGTCTGTACCGTCACTTCACGAACGTTGACGCCCTTCAACGCTTCGTAACAGACGAACATCGTGATTTCTTTGGCCAGCTCACGAAATTGCTTATGACCCGTATCCTGATCGCGAATCAGCGCCAGCTTGTGCTGGACGCAAGGGTGTTTGATTTCTTCATACATTCGCCGTCGCTCCCGCGGATTGCCCGTTCACTGTGATCGTCAGGACGTCACTCGTGCAATGACCTCCGTCTTTACCGAATTTGCAATAAAGCAAAGATCATGTGATTTGTGGTGCATTTTTTCCAGCTGTTCTGACGTCGGTACTTTTTCTCCTGCGAAACTGACTTTGGGTTCCAGGATAACCTTGATGACGGCGTCCTTTCCTTCTTCGTTCTTGCCGACATAGCCAATCGCGGCATCCGTGTACGTGTCAACAAGGTACCCTCGCTTTGCCGCAATGGACAGAAAGAACAACATGTGACAACTCGCCAGGGCTGCCACGAACGCTTCTTCGGGATCGACATTTTCGGCGACTGACATCGGCAACGGCACGACATGGGGTGATGCGGAAGCGGCCACGGTTGCGCCGCCGTCGAACTGCCATTCATGCGCCCGGCTGTAGGCGTTGTCGGTGAATGTCTGTTGACCACGCTGCCAGATGACGGTCGCCGTATGCTCTGCCACTGGAAATCCTTAATTGTAAATATCTAATTAACTAGGACTCGAGTTTCGCGTCCATCGAGATGGCGGCATTCAGTACCTTTGAGACCGGGCAGCCATTCTTCGCGTCGGACGTCGCTTTCGCGAATGCCTGCTTGTCCGCCCCCGGCACTTTCGCCGTGACATCCAGATGGACGGTTGTGATCGCAAACCCATCACCCGACTTGTCCAGTGTAACGGTCGCGACCGTACTGATCCGGTCGGCCGTCAGCCCCGCTTTCCCGAGTTGGCCCGATAGTGCCATTGAAAAACAGCCAGCGTGCGCCGCCGCAATCAGTTCTTCGGGATTGGTACCGGTGCCGTCTTCAAAGCGTGTGCTGAATGAAAACTGCGTGTTCTCCAGGACACCGCTATCGGTCGACACCGTCCCTTTTCCGTCCTTGATGCCGCCACTCCATGTTGCCAGACCTTTCCGTTTCATGACGCTCCTTTGGCATATCGCCGTTGCAGACTCCTGATAACAGTTTAGCCGATGCGCCGCTCGATGCACGGCTGTCGCATCGCACGCACCGGGGTTCGCTGGAATTGCGCGTTTCGATTGCCCGGAATGGCCACTTTCGGCTGTCAGCTGCTGCCGGAATCAACCAGTGTATCCAGCCGGGGCAATATGTCGGCAATCCGTGATCTCTCGCGCGTATCGGGCCAAAGAAAATCGGCACCGTTGCCGGCCAGGAACTCGAGACGATCCGACAGAAAGCCCAGCGCAAGCAAGAGGGCATGCAGGCTGTCAACTCCGTGAATCTTGCGCAGCCTCTCGACACCTGGTATTTCCACCTCACAGGCCCAACTGGCCGCAGCTTCTTCACGCGGCAGTCCGACCTGTATCTCGGTAACCACTTCGTCACCCTCTTCCGGCACGTAGACGATTTCAGTCGTTGCGATAGGGCTGTCCATAGTTTCTTCCGCCGATGCTGTGCCGGTTCATCGTACCCGGTTTGCTGGGCGCCGGTAAGCAGGGTGCGACCGGTTCGATCCGCGTTTTCTGGTCAATGACCAGTCTCCAGCATTCGTCTTCCTTGGCGAAAGTCAAAGCCAGCCAGGCGTCACTCGCTTTCTCTTCATTCCGTTACGCGTTTCAAGACGATGTCGTTATTATTGCGCCGCAGGATCAGCCTGCCGGCTTTGTCTCCGGCGTCGATGTCGAAAATGACCTCTCCGTGCTCCTGTTTCGTCATCGTCGGCCGCCTTCGGTTGTGTAGAGACAATCGTCCGCCAGGTACCGGTCCCAGACGGCCTTATTGCCTTCGCCGACAGCGTCCAACAGCACCTGCGCAATGCGCTGGAGTTCCTGTGCGGTACCGGTATCCGCCTGGGTCGAGTGTTGCTGGAACGCAGCCTGGGCAACGCCAACCCAGAGCAATGTAATCAGGAGTACGGGTTTCATATCATATTCCAAAGGCATGCCAACACAATGCGAAGAAATCGGCGACCACAATCACGCGGAGTTGGCTCTCAATGCGACAAACTCTCCAGTAAAATAACCGGCAACCTGCTCTGCGTATTCGAGTACCGACGATACTGTGATCCTGGCAATGTCCTTCCGCGTCAGCATGTGCAAAAATTTCTGCCAGTCGTCCGCGGCAAGCGACGACCGCGCCGTGAAATCTCCCCGGATCGGCAGCCGGTAATCCATCGTGTTGCGTTGAATCACGAGCCGGCCGGTCATCCCTGCGTTACGGAGCCGGGTATGCAGCAACGCCCAGGCCGCGAGTATCGCCAGGGCCGAAGCGCTGCCCCCGAATACGGTTTCCCTGTGATTGATGTTGGGTGCGAGCGGCGCGCCCAGCACGACCGCTTCATTCCTGACCTCGAGTACAGACACCTGCATCGCCCTGGACACCGGGATATGCTCGTGCAGGTACTGTTCAAGCTGCTGCGGCGACACCGGCTGCCTCCAGGAGCAGAGTCCGCTCCTTCAATGTC
>JBOHZD010000328.1:0-4301 GCA_050738315.1 Woeseiaceae bacterium | reverse complement strand
CCTGTGTCGTATTCAACCGATCGGGGCCGTTGAAGAGCGACTATCGGCGCTTCAATCTCACCCCGGCAGCGGCCGGCGACGACTATGCGGCAATGTCCGAAGCGCTGCGACGACGCTACACGCGGGTCAAGAAAGGCGAAGTGCCGATGCCGGATATCCTGTTCGTCGACGGCGGCAAAGGGCAACTGGCGGAAGCGATGACGGTGCTGGATGAACTTGAACTCGACTGGCTGCAGGTGGTCGGCATTGCGAAGGGCAGGGCGCGCAGGCCGGGACAGGAGCAGCTTTTCTTGGCAGGGCAGAACACGCCCACTATACTTCCGCCAGATTCGGCAGCGCTTTTATTGATACAACAGATCCGGGACGAGGCGCATCGCTTCGCCATCACCGGGCACCGGCAGCGCCGCGCGAAGGCAAGAAGGACGTCGAGCCTGGAACAGATTCCGGGGCTCGGCCCGAAGCGACGGCGCGAACTGCTGCGGCAATTCGGTGGCTTGCAGGGCGTACGCAATGCCGGCATCGGCGATCTCGCCAAGGTGCGCGGCATCAGTCGCAATCTGGCCGAGCGGATCTACAACAATCTCCATCTCGAAGGCAATCGGTAAGGGTGTCACCCAGGTTAGGACCGTGAAAGCAAATCTGGCCAACACGCTGACCTGGATTCGCATCGCTGCGATCCCGATCATTGTGTATTGCTTTTTCAGCCCGTGGCACCTGGCACGGCCGATTGCGGGAGTCGTGTTCGCGGTGGCCGCGATCACGGATCTGCTGGACGGCTACGTCGCGCGACGTCTGGGTCAAACGTCGAAGTTCGGCGAATTTCTCGATCCGGTCGCGGACAAACTGATGGTCGCGGTCGCCCTGGTGCTGCTGGTGCAAAGCGATCCGCGTGTGACGGTGGCGTTGACGGCGGCCGTGATCATCGGCCGCGAGATCACGGTGTCGGCACTGCGCGAATGGATGGCGAGCATCGGGGAACGGAGCAATGTGGCGGTATCACGCGGCGGCAAGATCAAGACGACGCTACAGATGGTCGGCATCGGGTTCATGATTTACGAACAGCCGATGTTCAACGCCGATGTGTATGTGGTGGGTTACCTGTTGTTGCTGCTGGCGGCGGGAATGACGTTGTGGTCGATGGTGGTGTACCTGCGCGCGGCGTGGCCGTCGATGATGAGTAACGATTGAAGCCACTGCCGCAGGGGTTTTAGACGCTGCCTACGCAGCCCTTGCGGCAGCGCTGGTGTCCGTCACGCTGATGACGCGGCAGGAGTAACGAGGCGTGCGCCTAACAAAAAATTCAGCGATCTTGCCTCATTCCTTGACAGTCAGGCGATACAGGATAGAATTTCCCGTCGCCGCGGAAACGCGGGTGAAAATTTCAGCAAAGGCCACCCAAGCGGGAATAGCTCAGTTGGTAGAGCGCAACCTTGCCAAGGTTGAGGTCGCGAGTTCGAGCCTCGTTTCCCGCTCCATTTTCCATTAAGTTTCAAGTGCCTACGCGTTCGCGCCATTTTTTCTTAGAAAATTCTTAGAAAATTTTTTCTAAGCCGCGGCGCGCTCAGTCACGTAGATTGCCGGCTCCTCCCGGACATTGCGATCATCGTCGCCCACGCTGAATGGCAGCATCATGTCCACGCGCAGAACCTTGCGGGCATGCCCCTTCTGGTACGCGCGCGTCATGTCCGGATCCGTGTGCGCCATCAGGTCCTGGACATCCGAAACGCGGTAACCGGCTTTGGCGTAGAGATGTGATGACAGCGCACGGATCTCATGCAACGTAGGTAGCTGTCGCCCGCTCAGGCCAGCGAAGGCGTCAGTCTTCTTGCACACAATCTGCCGCACGCTGTTGAACGCCTTCGTCGCGTAGTCCGGAAGTATCTGCGCCGGATGCTCCATGCGTCCGGAATCAAGCGCATCCGCAGTTCTCTTCGTGCGGCGTTCCGGTATCCGATGCACGATGAAAGGGCACCGGCCAACGCGCAGACTGGATCGGCGTGCTTCAGTGATCACGTGCTGTACGTCCGGATGAATTGGAAAATCGACGCTGGTCGCCTCGAGTTCGCGCGCGTCCGTATCAGTCTTGCGAATCGGGCTGATGATCCGGCCGTCAACGATGTCGCTGAATCGCAAATTCACAAGATCTACGCGCCTCAGGGCCAGGTGGAAGGCCAAAGTCATCAGCCATCGGATCCATTGCGGTGCCTCCTTGTGCATCGCCCTGAACTGCTCAATTGTCATCCGATGCCGCTTCTTTTGCGGCACCGGATCGACAAAAAGGTCATCGACAGGATTTGCGAAGTGCGAAGGATACGCACCATGTGACTTGGCGTACCTGAAGAAGCGCAGGAGGAGGGTGCGCATCTTACCCTGCTCGAATTGACTGTTGCTGGCGATCGCCTCCCGCAGCATCTGTGTATCGATGGTCGCGACCTGGATGTCTCCAATCTCATTGCAAAGACGGTTCCGCCGCTGCCGTAACAACGCCGCCGTGCTCTGCTTCAGCCGGTAATCGGTGATGTACCTCTCAACAAATTCCTTAAGCGCGCCTTCGAAGATTGGACTGCCGACGTCGATGGCAGCCTCGAGCCGAATCGCCCGTTGCTCAAGCTGCGTTCTGAACTTCGTATTGAGTACCCTGGCCATCTGGATGGCCGTGGATCGGTCCTTGCCGAGATTGGCTTTTCTCGGCATGCCGGGGTTCTTGTAGTAGTACGCGTGGTTGAGCGTGCTCAGGTAGAGGTGCTTTGGAAGATAATCACGACGAGGTCTGCCCATGCTCAATTCCCCCTGCTGTACTAATCTAGCCGCTCATTCTGTTGTCAACGGATTGCGCCACCGCAAACCCGGAAACCGGGCAAAGTCAGCGTCGTTCGAACAGAGCTCGCACTGATGCTCGATCGCCAGTGCAGCCAAATGGGCATCGGTCGTCAGCCGGCCCGCCGTGCCGAGCGCCTCAAACATTCGATAAAGCAGTTCCAGGTGCCGCGGGCCGGGTTCGAGCACGCTTACGCTCGGCCGCATGTGCCAGGAGCGCACATGAGCGATGGCATTCTGCGGGGCAATGGGCGTCACCAGCACTGCCCGGTGCGTCATGAGGCGGACGAATCCGAGCGCCGTCACCCATGGCAGCCCTACCGGCTCGTCAGAGCTCAAGAGATCTTCCCACCAGGTCTTTGCCTCAGCATGATGCGGCGCATCTCGGTTGTAGGCGTAGATCAGGAGATTGACGTCGGGGATGATCATTCCGGCGGGCGTTCGTCGGCGACGAAGTCGCCCACTTCCAACTCATCGACGAGCTGGTTCAGCTTGCTTGGGTCGATGCCGGGACGAAAGCCACCGGCGTGAGCCTCCACGACGTATCGCTCCGGCGGCTCGCGAGTTCCTGCCTGCGAGCTCAGACCCTTGCGGAGCACGTCGTTGAGGGTCTCCTTGAAAGAGGCGCGTCGCCGGTGTGCCAGCTCCTTGAGCTTGGCCGCCACGTCCGGTTCGAGGGTGACTGTGGTACGCATGCAAGCATCATGATGCTCGATAAACGTGCTGTCAAGATGCCAATCAGAAAATCCGCCGGCAGGATAGCCACCTCCAATTTCATTTTCGATGAGACTCTTTGCCTGTGCCGCTATCGAGCGCTGGAACGCCTGGGTCTGACCGCGAAAGAGCAGGCGGTTCTGCGCAAAATCTGTGCGCCCTGGGTCTGCCTCCCGCCGATCGATAGCCCGGTTCTCGGATCGACTCGCTGCCGCGAACGCCCTCACGGGTCCGCTATCATGGACGTCCCGACGCACCGGAGGGACGACATGCCTGAAGCCCGAAGATACTCCGCAATCCTCATATTGACCGTGCTGCTCGCCGGCGCCGCACACGCAGACGGCCTGTCGGATGCCGAACGGCAGCTGAGCGAAGCCGTGGACAGCCGGCAGCCCGAGGCGATGGCGTTGCTCGAGGAGGCCGTGAACATCAACAGCGGGAGCCTGAATCTTCCGGGCGTGAAAAAAGTGGCGGATCTGTTCAGCCGCTCGCTGGCGGCGCTCGGGTTCGAAGTGAGCTGGCTGGACGGCGCGGGCTTCGGCCGGGCCGGTCACCTCGTCGCCCGGCACGGCGACACCGGCCCTCACCTGTTGCTCATCGGGCATCTCGATACGGTGTTCGAGCCGGACAGCCCGTTCCGGCGCTTCGAGCGCATAGAAGGCAATCGGGCGAAAGGCCCCGGCGTCATCGACATGAAAGGCGGCGACGTCGTCATCGTCGAGGCGCTGGCGGCGCTGAAGGCCGTCGGTGCGCTCGACGACCTGCAGATC
>JBOHZD010000327.1:0-9741 GCA_050738315.1 Woeseiaceae bacterium | reverse complement strand
TCCCTGTAGGCTTCGGGCGAAACATCCCTGTTTTGCACGATCCTGAAAAGCCTTCCCCGCTCCAGTGCCGCTCCTACCCTTCCTGGTGACCGTGCGCCATGCAGTCGAATCAGGCATCTGTCGAAGCCCGCCATGCTTGCGACCCCACCCCTGAGCCTGCGAGTGAGGGACACGGGCTGGGGTTTGTGAGCGGGACGGGTTCTGTGGACAATGAAAGCTTCCACAGGCTCCTGTGCATGGATCATGCAACCCACCAGCGGATTCCTAAGTAGTGTCAATCACATGATCGATCGCGCTTTCGGCGCGATGGATCTGTCGCCCGGCCTGGAACAACAGATCAAGGCGACAAACTCCGTCTATTGCGTGAATTTTCCGGTTGAAATCCGCGACGAAGTGAAAGTCTTTACCGGCTGGCGCGCCGTGCACAGTGAACATCGGCTGCCGTCGAAAGGCGGCTTGCGCTTTGCGCCGATCGTCAACCAGGACGAAATAGAGGCGCTCGCGGCGCTCATGTCCTACAAGTGCGCGATCGTCGACGTTCCATTCGGCGGTTCCAAGGGCGGGCTCCTCATCAACCCCGCCGACTATCAGGAACACGAGATGAAGGCGATCACGCAACGCTTCGCCTACGAACTCGCCAAGAAAGGCTATATCAGCCCGAGCGAAAACGTGCCCGCGCCGGACGTCGGCACCGGCGAACGCGAGATGGCCTGGATTGCCGATTCCTACCGGATGCTTTATCCGCACGATATCAACGCCATCGCCTGTGTGACCGGCAAGCCTGTCACACAGGGCGGCATTGTTGGTCGTACCGAAGCAACCGGACGCGGGCTTCACTATGCATTACAGGAATTTTTCCGCCATCCGGACGACGTCAAGGAAGCAGGACTCGAAGGCAGTCTGGCGGGCAAGCGCATTGTCGTGCAGGGACTCGGCAACGTCGGCTATCACGCGGCGAAATTTCTGCAGGAGGACGATGCGCTGATTGTCGCGATCGCAGAACACGATGGCGCGCTTTATTCGCCCAGCGGTGTCGACGTTGACAAGGTGCGTGCATTCATGAATCAGTCCGGCGGCGTAAGGCATTACGGGGAGGCCGAATATATTGCCGACAGTGCGAAAGCGCTGGAACTCGACTGCGATATTCTGATTCCGGCTGCGCTCGAGAATCAGATCACCGCGGGAAATGCGGAGCGCATCAAGGCACCCTTGATCGTGGAAGCGGCGAATGGTCCGACCACCTATGAAGCGGATCAGATACTGCTTACAAAAGGCAAGACGGTACTTCCGGATATCTACATCAATGCAGGCGGCGTGACGGTTTCCTATTTCGAATGGGTCAAGAACGTGTCCCATATCCGCTTCGGGCGTCTCGATCGGCGCCTGGAAGAAGCCCGTGGACGTCAGGTCATTCATGTCATCGAGGAAATGACGGGCCAGAAGATGCCGGATCATTTGGCGGCGCCGCTCCGGTCCGGGGCCGGCGAACTCGACCTGGTCCGCTCCGGCCTGGATGACACCATGCGCGTCGCCTACGGGCATCTGCGCGAAACGCGACGCTCCCGGCAGAACGTCCCGGACTACCGCACCGCCGCGTTCGTTACGGCGCTCGAAAAAATTGCGAGGGCTTACTTCGAGTTTGGGATAGGATACTGATCCCGATCCGACAGGGTAGCTACTCGTGAACGAAGACAGAAGTCTCGCGCTTTTCTGCGACTTTGAGAATGTCGCTCTGGGCGTCAGGGATTCCCGCTATGCCAAGTTCGATATTCAACCGGTGCTCGAGCGCCTGTTACTCAAAGGCAGTATTGTCACGAAGAAGGCCTATTGCGACTGGGATCGGTACAAGGAATTCAAGCCGGCAATGCACGAGGCGGCCTTCGAACTGATCGAAATTCCGCACGTCAGCATGTCGGGAAAAAATTCGGCGGACATTCGCCTGGTCGTCGACGCGCTCGACCTTTGCTACACCAAAGACCATATCGATACCTTTGTCATCATATCGGGCGACTCCGATTTTTCGCCGCTGGTCAGCAAGCTGCGGGAAAATGCGAAAACGGTCATCGGTGTCGGCGTCAAGAATTCGACCTCCGATCTGCTGATCAGCAACTGTGATGAATTCATTTTTTACGACGAGCTGGTTGCGGAAAGCGAGTCTTCCAGGAATCGCCAGCGCGGCAGATCGAGAAGCAAGAAAGCCAGGGCAAAAGGCACTGCTGTAAAATCGGCCGCGGAAAAACCACCGGAGGATCCGGCACTTGAGGCGATCAACCTGGTGCTCGAGACGATGGAGGCGCTCTATGCGGAGCGAGGGGACAGCACCAAATTATGGGGATCGATGGTCAAGCAGACCCTGAAGCGCCGCCGTCCCGGCTTCAACGAATCATCCTACGGCTTCAGTTCCTTCAGCGACCTGCTGGAGGAGGCGCAGAAACGCAAGCTGCTGCAACTCGAACTGGATGAGAAGTCCGGAGGCTACGTGGTCAGGCAGGTCAGTCGGGACTAGGAAAATGGGGACACTCCTTGGTTAGCGCTCGGAGCGTTAAATGGGGAATGTCCCCATTTCCCGGTGAAACTTGTGGCGTTCCGCCTGGTCTCTCATTGCGTCGAAACCGGTGTTCGGCAGCACCCGACGCTGAACGAATAAGGCAGACCGCTTTGGAATCGGGGTGGGCGGGCTGCGTAGAAAGTCGAGAAATGTTATGCACTTAGCGAAGCTCATGCTGGCGCTTGCGGTCGTTTGCGGCGGCCAGGCGCTGGCGCAGGGCGGGCCGCCCGGCGGCCCGAAGATCATGGTCGAAACCGTGCGGGCGACCGCGACGACACTTCAGAGCTCCCTGAAAGCCGTCGGGACGTTGCTCGCTGACGCGTCCGCCGAACTGCGTACGGAGGTACCGGGACAGATTCTCGCCATTCATTTCGACGAAGGGCAGCATGTCGAAAAGGGTGCAAAACTGTTTTCGATTGAAGCGACCGTGCTCGAAGCCGACGTCAACGAGGCCCGGGCCAATGCCCAACGCAGCCGGGCGGCCTACGAGCGGGCACAACAACTCTATGCGAAAAAACTGATCTCCGCGGCCGATTACGACGCGGCCAAGGCGAACAACAATGTCGATACCGCGCGCCTCCTGTCGTCCGAAGCGAGGCTCGTCAAAACCGTCATACGCGCACCGTTTGCGGGCTTCACCGGGCTGCGCAAGATCAACATCGGCGATTACGCCACGGTTGGACAAGCGCTGATCGATCTGGTCCGGCTGGATCCGCTGCGGGTCGACTTCAGCGTGCCGGAAACGGAGCTCGCAAAAGTAAGAACCGGTCAGCCGGTTTCCGTGTCGGTGGCGGCGTATGCGGGGCAAATATTCGAAGGCGGGGTGATCGCGGTTGCACCGCACGCCGACGTTGCGGGACACAGTATTCAGGTGCGCGCCAGCCTGCCGAACCCGGACTTGCTGTTGCGGCCCGGATTGTTCGCAAACATCGAGATTGCGCTCGACAGCCGTCCGGACGCCATCGTCGTGCCCGAGCAGGCCATCTGGCCGGTCGGTCAGGACAAGACGGTTTTTGTGGTCGTAGACGGTAAGGTCGTGCAGACCGTGGTGCAGCTCGGCGAGCGACGACCCGGCCTGGTGGAGGTCATCGACGGAATCGACGTAGGCGACGAAATCGTAACGGCGGGCCACATGAAACTCTATGACGGGGCGGCCGTGGAACCCGTGACCCAGGCGTCCACCGCCGACATGTAGCGCGATCATGGTACTTTCGGACGTTTCGATTCGCCGTCCGGTCCTCGCGACCGTGATGAACCTCCTTATCCTGCTGGTCGGCATCATCTGCTATCAGCGCCTCGCCGTGCGGCTCATTCCGAACGTCGATGTGCCGATCGTGACCGTATTCACTTTTTATCCAGGCGCGAATGCGCAGGTCATCGAGTCGCAGATCACGAAGCCGGTTGAGGACGCGCTGTCCGGCATCGAAGGTATCGATTACATCCGCTCGGTGAGCCGGGCGGAGTCGAGCCAGGTCTCGGTTCGTTTCGGACTGGACCGCGATCCGGATGCCGCCGCAAGCGACGTGCGTGACCGTGTCGCCCAGGCACGCGCGCTGCTGCCGGAGGAAGCAGATGAACCGATCGTGCAAAAGCAGGAGGCGGACGCGCAACCGATCATCTACCTGGCATTTTCCTCCGACCGACACGAACTGACAGAGATCGCCGACGTCGCGAACCGCCTGGTCAAGGATCGCATACAGACGATACCCGGCGTTGCCGAAGCGCAGGTCTACGGCAATCGCTATGCCATGCGCATCTGGCTCGATCCCAATCGCCTGGCCGGCTTCGAACTGACACCGGCGGACATCGAAGCCGCGCTGCGCGCGCAGAACATCGAGATACCGGCTGGCCGCGTTGAAAGCGAATCGCGCGAGTTTACCGTGCTCGCGGAAACCGATCTGCGCGAACCGCAGGAGTTCGCAAACGTAATCGTGAAGGACACGGACGGCTTTCTCGTCCGGCTCGGAGACGTGGCGCGTATCGAACTCGGCGCGGATTTCGCCCGCTTCCGGGCGCGTTTCAACCGGCGCAATGCCGTACCGCTCGGCGTCGTGAAACAGGCGGTCGCAAACCCGCTCGACATATCGAAAGCCCTCCAGACGATGCTGCCGGAGATCACGCGTACGCTCCCGGACGGTATGCAGGTCGAGATTGCATACGACAGCACGGTATTCATTCAGGAATCGATCGACGAGGTGTATGTGACCGTCGCCGAAGCGGTGCTGCTGGTCATCCTCGTCATATTCCTGTTCCTGCGAAGCTGGCGCGCGGTTTTGGTACCGATCGTCACCATCCCGGTATCCCTGATCGGCGCGTTTGCGCTGATGTACCTGTTCGGTTTCACGATCAATACCCTGTCCCTGCTGGCGATGGTGCTCGCCATCGGTCTCGTGGTCGACGACGCCATCGTGATGCTGGAGAACATTTATCGCCATATCGAAGAAGGCATGCCGCCGATCCGTGCGGCGCTTACCGGCAGCAAGGAAATCGGCTTCGCCATTGTTGCAATGTCGTTGACGCTGGCGGCCGTCTACGTCCCGTTCGCGTTTTCGACCGGCCGCAGCGGCAAGCTGTTTATCGAGTTTGCACTGACGCTGGCCGGCGCCGTGCTCGTGTCGGGCTTCACGGCGTTGACGCTGTCGCCAATGATGTGCTCCAAACTGCTGCGGCACGAAAACCGGCATGGCCG
This sequence comes from Woeseiaceae bacterium, assembly GCA_050738315.1. GTDB lineage: Bacteria > Pseudomonadota > Gammaproteobacteria > Steroidobacterales > Woeseiaceae > IDS-8. The sequence goes on along the minus strand of JBOHZD010000327.1, from coordinate 4,504 downwards.
GTTTTACGAGTTCGGCGAGCGTGTGCTGAGAAAAATGACCAGCGGCTATCATGCCCTGCTTGGCCGCGTGCTGGCCCTGCGTTGGGTTACCGTCGGCGTTGCCGCGGCGATCGTTGCAGCCATGGTGGCATTGTTTCTGTCGCTGCCCGAGGAACTGGCGCCGAAGGAGGACCAGGGCCTCATTATCGGTTTCGCGAACGCGCCGGAAGGCGCGACGATCGACTTTACGGACCGGTACGCAAGGGAAATGGAGTCGATATTCGAAGGCATCCCGGAACAGAACCGCTTTTTCGAGTTCGTCGGCTTCAACGAGGTGACGTCGGCGATTGGCTTCGTCGGCCTCAAGCACTGGGATGATCGTGAACGCACGGCGCAGGACATTGCCAACTCGCTGTTTCCCGCGTTCATGGGTATTACGGGTGTGATGGCCTTTCCTGTAACGCCGCCGCCCCTCGGGCAGGGCGGTTTCGGGCAGCCCGTGAGTTTCGTAGTGCAAAGCACGGCGACCTGGGAAGAACTCGACGACCTGGTATCACGCCTGTTGATCAAGATGGCCGAGAATCCTCAACTGACCAATGCGGATTCCGATCTGAAGTTGAACAAGCCGCAGCTCAGGATCGATATGGATCGCGAGAAAATCGCGGCAGTCGGCGCGAGCATCGGCACGGTGGGACGTACGCTCGAAACGATGCTGGGCGGCCGCAACGTCACGCGCTTCAAAATGGGTTCTGAACAATACGATGTCATCGTGCAGATCGAAGACGATGCGCGCCGCACGCCCGGGGACCTGAGCAACATCTTCGTGCGCGGTGGCGGCGACCAGATGATCCAGCTGCAGAACCTTGCGACCGTGACGGAAACCGTGGCGGCGAAAGAGCTGAATCATTTCAACAAACTGCGCGCCGCGACCGTATCCGCCGGGCTGGCGCCCGGTTATTCGCAGGGCGAAGCGCTCGAATGGATGGAAAATGCATTGAGCGAGGTGGCGCCGGACGCCTTGTATGACCTGTCCGGACAGTCGCGGGAATTCCGCGAATCCGAATCAGGCGCGACCGTCATGATGGTTCTGGCGCTGGTTTTCATTTTCCTGGTGCTGTCGGCGCAATTCGAGAGCTTTGTCGATCCGCTGATCATTCTCGTCTCGGTTCCGCTCGCAATGTTCGGGGCGTTTCTGTGCCTGGTCCTCCTGAATACAGGGCATGATTTCGGTCTGTGGTCATTCACCGGCTCATGGAATATCTATACGCAAATCGGCGCCGTCACGCTCGTCGGCCTGATTTCGAAACATGGCATTCTGATCGTCGAGTTTGCCAATCAACTGCGCGCCAAAGGCAGGAGCAAGCTGGACGCCGTCCGTGAAGCGGCAAGCCTGCGCTTGCGGCCGATCCTCATGACGACCGGAGCCATGGTACTCGGCGCGGTCCCGCTGGCATTTGCGACGGGCGCCGGCGCCGAATCGCGCCATCAGATCGGTTGGGTCATCGTCGGCGGCATCAGTTTCGGCACCTTGTTTACGTTATTCGTCGTGCCGGTGGTGTATCTGCTGTTGTCGGGCAAGCACGTGGCGGCCGAAGAAAGGGTGGAGCCCGCCGTTGCCGACATTCCGGTTCGTCCTTAAGACGTGCTCCTACGGGTTTGTGGCACTGACCGACACGATGCGCTTCATCAGCGCTGGATCGTCCGGCAGCAATCCCGCGGCCGGTAATCGCTGCACCAGCTCGCGCCAGCGCGGCCACATTGCAAAGCTTTTCGAGAACAACGGCATCGCTTCGTCTGCGCGACCGCCTGCCGCCAGCGTGACGGCGTGCCAGAAGATCGTTTCATGATTATCGGGCACGAGGTCGGATGCTGCGCCGTAGGCTTCGCTGGCGCGCTCGACATTGCCGTCCGCCATGTAGACGTCACCATCATTCATCAAACGATACGCTCTTGCGACGTTCAACAGGCGACGCATCTCAACGAGCGGCTCCTCGTGATCCTCGACTCGCAAATCGAACAGCCGCCCGTCCCATGCCGGCACGCCCGCGTCGCCGCTCACGACCAGCAGCGCAGCGGACTGCCGGCCACGAATATCGCCGCCCTCGGCCTGCGCCGCTTCGAGCGCAACCAGCAACCGTTCCGCCAGATCGCCTTCCGCACTTTCGAACGCGCGCACCATCGCGTCGCATACGGTCGGCTTCCACATCAGGTTGGCCTGCACCGTATAACCGTTGCCGGCAACGTCGCAGAACTCGCTGATTGAATTTTCGCCGGTGTGATTCGCAACGGTGCCGCTGCCGTCAACCATGCCGACCTGCCGGACATCCGCGTGTTCGTCGCTCGCGAGCAACGCGGTGAGAGCCTGTTCGGCGCTCTTGCCGGCGCGCATCAATTCAAGGCCGAGCGGACCATAGGATGGATCCGTAAACGACTGGGTCGCGACGGCCCCGATGCCCGGTTCGGCCCACAACACACCGGAGCCGACCGAAAACCAGTGCGATTGCACCGCGACTCCGATTACGCCGCTCGCGGCGTCGCGGGCGACGATGGAATAAGTGTGAACGGGGCGCCGGGGATCGGGCGATTCGGCGGCGACCGCTGCGGCGCACGACAGGCTCGTCAGCAGGACAGCGACGAACGTTGTGGATGTTTTCATGGCTTGACTCCCCTAGCCTGCATTATTCACGAACGTTGAACGATACTCGATTTTTCGTCAACTTGGATGCTTGTGGACTGCCAATGCGCGCTTCGCTGTAATGCAAGCCATGCGCAATGTCGGTTTTCAATCGTCGGTCGCGGATTTTTTCCGTAATGCCAAAATTCAGGCGAGCGTATACCGCTGTCCATCGAACAGCAGGATAAAAGGGACGGACCTGAGGCAGATTTTATGTTGGCACAGCGCCGACGGATCGGGCGATACGCCGCCACTCATCGGCATGCGGAGTGTTTAGCGGCAAGTGCATTACAATGCGCCGCAGCGATGTTTCGATCCAGACGCCGAGTTTCAACAATCGCAACCGCAAGGTCTGGACTTGCGCACGTGCGCAGTTGGTGCGCTGTGCGTGTAGTCTGAGTTCCTGCATCAGCACATAAGCCGCCGCTGTCATCAGGGCACGCAATTGGTTGGCTTTGAAGCCCGCGCAGCTGGTGCGATCGATCTCGAGACCTCCTTTAAGTTCCTTGATGCGATTCTCAATATCGCCGCGTGCGCAGTAGACTTTCTCGTAGATGAACCTGGGTGTGGTCTTGAGGTTGGTGACGATAAAACGTGGGTTGTCTTTGGGCCTGCGGCTGGCATGCAAAGCCACATCAGCTTTGATGATCACACGCCGCTTGCGATTCCAGCTGCGGGCTTGGTATTGACACTCTGCAAACGCCGGCTGATGATTCTCGCCGGCCTCGATAGTATCGCGAATCGGTGCCATCAGTGGCTCGGAAAAACGCAGTAATACGGGGTTTTTCCCCATACAAACTACGTATTCCAGACCTTCGGCCTCAAAGAACTCGTACAACTCGGGGCCAGAAAAACCGGCATCCAGACGGATCCGCAAACGGGCTTTTGGAAACGCTTTGCGCAAGCGCGGCAGCAGCCGTTTCAGAATACTCAAACAGCCTTGTTTGCCCACGGCATTGCCCGCACGCAGTACGTAACAAAACAAATACTGCTCCGGCTCATTGTCAAACGTTAAGAAGCCGGCCAGCGGCAGGTAACAGTGACTGTCGTAAGCATGATTGAAAAAGCTCAACTGCTGGCCACCGTGCGTCGGATCCTCGGTCGGATCCAGATCCAGGGTGATGCGTTTGACTTTGCGTTTGCGCCGCTTATGGCGCTTTATCACGCTATCTGCCAGCACCTTCGCCATCTGCAAAAGATCGCCATTGCCCACCGCATTCTCAAACCGCGACAAGGTGGGCTGTGAAGCCAGGGCTTCGCCCCCGATCGGATCCCGCCCCGCTAACAACTTGAATATCGGATCCTCACTAAGTCGCGCCGCATCGTTGCCATCGGCGTATCCGCAAGCAATCCCGAACAGCCGTTGCTGGAATAACTCTTGATACGAATGCCGCACCTTGCACGGCTGACGAGAATCCACCAAACACGCGGCCATGGCCGCGCTTAAACCGAGCCGCTCATCGCAAGCTTTGAGCAACACCGCACCGCCATCGGAACTGGCATGAGCTTGATCGAATCGCGCCGTCAACGCTTTCTTCGTCAAGCCCTTGAACAATACACCCTGTTGCCTGCTATGCTTACTCATACGGAAACCTTTTGCGTGCTTAGGTAGCTGTGTGGTAACTCTATTTTCGCACAATCAAGGTTTCCGTTTTTATTTCCTCATGAATTATCCGGGCTAGGCCTCTCCGGTAAACAGCCGGACACGGTCGATCCTGATTCCGTTGAAGACCTGCTGCGGCGCATCCACAAGGAACGCGTGCTGGACCTGCCGGATATCGGGCAAGTCGCCTTTGCACCGGACAAGGACCTGCAATTCGATTTCGCGCAGGAATTGCCGAGGCATACGAA
>JBOHZD010000326.1:0-9812 GCA_050738315.1 Woeseiaceae bacterium | reverse complement strand
CAGTTTTCCAATGAGGAAGATTGCGAGGCGGTTCTGGAAGCGCTCATTGCAGCGAAGGCCAATGACGAAAATGTCATCGTGAACGAGTCACGCTCACGCTGCCTGCCGACTGCGAAAGAACAGCAGGTATTTGCATCGGTGGATGAGGCGAACCGGCAACTGGCGGATGCCGAGGACTGGGGCATTCTTCCCGCGGGGGAGGAACGGGAACAGGAGCCGGCGCATCAGTCATCCAACGGCACGCAGGCCGCCTACCAGAGCCGTCTGGAAAGCTTGCCCGAATGCGACGCTGGAGACCGCGTGACACCCTGTAAGGTCGGCCAGATTATTGTCGAGAGCGATACGGCCGAGGATGTCCAGGTCTGGAAGAAGGACGAAGAAGAAGAATAACTGGCGGAGAGGGCGGAACCTGCCCTGAAGACGGCGTTTGACGCGCTTCTGCATCCGCTTTAGTGGCGCAATCCTTGAAATGCGCCACATAGAGCCGCTATAGTGGCGCAATTGACGTAATAGCGCCACTATACGCCGTCTAATGGCCAGACAGATTCCCCAAGATGAGCTTGAAGCGGTACTGGTGGCGGTCACCCGCTATCCCGAAGGTGCCTCGCTTGATGAGATCGGTGAGGCGCTGAGGGTTGAGTTGCCGCGTCGAACCCTGCAGCGACGCCTGGCGCGGCTGGTGCAAGAAGGGCGGCTTATCGGCAAAGGGCGCGGCCGGGGCAGCCGGTACGGCCTTCCGTCTCCGGCGGAACCGCCAGACCGCGATGATGAAGCAGCGGGTGGTGCGGGCGGCTCCGTGCCGGTTTCGACGGAGGGGCGATCCGTCAGGCGGGCGGTACGCCAGCCACTGCAGAAGCGGCGGCCGGTAGGATACAACCGGGACTTTCTGGACGCCTATCGGCCAAACGAGATCTTTTATCTGTCGCAGGACGTGCGACGTCATCTGCACGACTCGGGACGTTCGCTTGACGGCGAACGACCCGCTGGCACGCGTGCACGCCAGATCTACAATCGCCTGCTGATCGACCTTTCGTGGAATTCCAGCCGGTTGGAAGGGAATACCTATTCTTTACTGGAGACGGAGCGGCTGCTCGAATTGGGCGAAGCAGCCGAGGGCAAGGATGCTCGCGACGCGCAGATGATTCTGAACCACAAGGCCGCCATCGAGCTGCTGGTGGAGCAGGCTTCCGAAGTCGGATTCAACCGCTACACGATTCTGAATCTCCACGCCCTGCTTTCCGACAACCTGATGGCAGACCCACAGGCCTGCGGATGCCTGCGCGCCGTACCTGTTGCCATCGGTGGAACGATCTATCATCCGCTGGAAGTGCCGCAACTCATCGACGAGTGCTTTCAGCAAATTCTCGATACTGCGGCTGCGATCGAAGAGCCCTTCGAGCAGGCTTTCTTCGTGATGGTTCATCTGCCGTATCTGCAACCATTTGAAGACGTGAACAAACGCGTTTCACGCCTTGCTGCGAATATCCCTTTGATTCGCACGAATCTGAGTCCGCTGTCGTTCGTGGATGTGCCCGAACGCGACTATGTTGACGCTATTCTTGGCGTATACGAGCTCAATCGTGTAGAGCTCTTGCGCGATGTTTTCGTATGGGCCTACGAACGTTCGGCGGCTCGCTATTCGGCGGTTCGACGTTCGCTGGGCGAGCCTGATCCATTTCGGCTGCGCTATCGGATGTTGGTCAGCGAGACTGTCGGCGCCGTAGTGCGCGCCAACAGGGACAAAAAAGCCGCCGGTCATGTCATTCGCCGGCAGGCTGACGAGCATGTTCCGGTCGAGGACCGCGCGCGTTTCATCGAGGTAACGGAAACGGAACTCATGAGTCTCCATGAGGGCAATATCGCTCGTTATCGCCTGCGGCCTGCTGAGTACCTGGCATGGCGTCAGGTTTGGCGGTGACACGTGAAGCCGCCCCGCCGTTGCGATCACAAATCCGCTCATCACCCGTGCTACCGGACTGCGAACGGGCGCTACCTTGGCGGTGACAAACAACGAAGCATGGCGCGCGGTGCCGGTCATTGAGACGGTGATATTGTCCGACTGGGTAAAGTGACGAATCTGGCGGCGTTGAGTTGTGATCGGAAATAGTAAGTAGTACCGCGCCTGGCCTAAAGAAAATTGGCGGAGAGGGCGGGATTCGAACCCGCGGTACGGCGTTACCGTACACTTGCTTTCCAAGCAAGCGCCTTCGACCGCTCGGCCACCTCTCCTTTCCTTTATAAACAATTGCTTACAGCGATTCTGCCTTCCCTCGTAGACCCCGCGTTTACCGTATGCTTAGCAGGTAGGGGGCGCGGACGGCGCACAGTATAGCAGGGCGACAATTCGACCCCGCCTACCCCGCTCAAACAAACGCCGCCACACGAGGAGCACGTGGGCGGCGTCTGAGTGCGGCTGCGAACCGGGAAGGAGACCCTTTTGGCTCCGGTTGGCCGCTGGCCCGTTTGATTAGCGAGACACGGTTGCCTGGCCTCGCTCCCCGCCGTTAGAGGGGAGATTGCTTACTCGCTCTTGTAGCTCTTGCACGCCGCGCAAATTCTCACTGACACGACATCGGGACTCCAATGCCAGCGCCCGCAACTCATGCAGCGCACGTGACCGACATGCCGCACGATGCGGGCGGGACGGAAATTGCGGTCAATGACCGGCTCGCGTCGTAGCCCATTGTCCGGCGGCCAGGGTGCAGGTTCTTTGATGTCGTGACCGACAAGGTTGCCGCCGCGAAAGATGCAATTCACCGCTGCACCCTTGCCGGGTCGGGCTTGTACCGGTCCGTCACGCGTCGGGGTCCTTGCCGGTGACCACGGGGGCAGGACCAAGCCATTCACCCGTGTCCTCCATGAGCTGCTGCTGCGTGTCGAGCGCCAGCGCTTCCCACTCGTCGGGATCGCGGATGATGGGCGGGACGAGCAGGTAGCTGCCGCGCTCTTGCGGAGGCAGTTCTGCCAGCGCTTTAAACAGACGCGCGTTCCGCGCGTCCAGTTCGTCGGTCCCGAACTGGATGACGCAACCGGCACGTGCAGGCGCTCAGCGCGCGCTACCCCGGCAAGCGCCTCAACCCGCCTGCTGAGGCGCGCTGACGCTCGTACTGGCATCGGTGTCTGTGATGACTAACTCGCAGTCGCCACTCATGTAGTCGTCACCTAGATTAATATTCGCGTACTCGAGGATGCCGGCGAACGCCGTTTCAGCGGGGTCGAAAGATGAGGCCATCACTGTGATGGCCAACAAAATTCTGATGTGTGTTCTCATCGCGCTTCCCCCCGTGATGCACAGACCATATCGACGTGTCCGATGACATCATAATCGGTACCCTCGTATAAGCTTTTGTGCTCCGCCGTACGGTAATAGAAGCCCTCCTTCCCCTCCTGGATCCAGGAGGTCATCGCCTCTTGCTGCCTCTCATCGAGGTCGGACATGAACCTTACGTAAACATTGTGAAACTTGTTTTCCCTGAGATCGTCCACCATGTCCATCCTCTGGTACATCTCTTCCTTGTCTCGCGGTGCATCAGGGCCACAGAGCATCTCATTCGAGACCTTGCCGCTTTCCGCTTCTAGTTTGGCGGCGGCAGCCAACATTCGGGAAAGGAAAGCTTTGGCAGCATCCTCGGAATCGAGCTGCATGCGGTCCTGAACATTTCGAAGCGCGATGTCGGGATTTGTCGCATTCCATCCCTTGATGGAAAACAGCACGGCGGCGAACACGAGGTGGTCCGGTGCATCGGATCCGCTGTATTCCTTGCGAATTTTCTCCGCGCGCTCCGGGGGGTCCGCCTGCGCGACGCCTGCCAAGGCCAAGATGAGGGATATTACGGCAATCAGGCTTTTCATTATTCACTACCTCCGCTTTTGCGGTTGTTCGCAAGCGGCCACGGCAGCTTTCGTTGTTATTCGCCTTGAAGGCCTAACATATTCAGAAAGCCAAGTCGAGTTCATCTACGTCTACGCATACCACCGGTGCAAAGTAAAGGCGAAATTTGCTTGAATCACAATGCATCTGCTTGCAGGGGGTGGCGCACGGGAACGACCTACGCGGCGCCCTACGCAGTTCAGAACGATCCCGGTACAGGCCGAGCTATGTTCGAAAGTAGTGTACGGCTGAATTGAAAAAAGGCGGCGTATCTGGTTGAAATGGTTGTTACCACGCAATCAAGTCAACTGAGGAGATACGCCACCATGAAAGAGCATAACGTTGTCGCAATGTCAGGTCGAGACACGGTCCGTGACGAGCTGACGGAGCTGATTCGAAATGGAGCACGCAAGCTGATTGCCGAGGGGCTGGAAACGGAACTCGGTGAACTACTCGCCACCCTGTCGGATCGTCGAGACGCCGCCGGCCGTGCGGCCGTGGTGAGGAACGGCTATCAACCGGAGCGAGCCATTCAGACCGGTATCGGCCCGGTGACGGTGAAAGTGCCGAAGGTGCGCAGCCGTGACGGCCAGCCGGTGAGTTTTCGCTCCGCTTTGGTGCCGCCATATGTGCGCAAGAGCGCCAGCCTGGAAGCGGCGCTGCCGTGGTTGTACCTCAAGGGCATCTCCACTGGCGAGATGGCGCCGGCACTCGAGGTGCTGGTGGGAGCCCAGGCCAAGGGGTTTTCGGCCAGCACGGTATCGCGGCTGAAGCAGCAGTGGCGCGAGGATTACGAAGCCTGGCGGCATCGTCGCCTGGATAAAGATTGCTGGGTGTATGTCTGGGCGGACGGCATCTACAGTGGCCTGAGGGCGGAGCGTCAGCGGCTGTGCGCGCTGGTGATCGTGGGCGTGAACGAGCGCGGCGAGAAGCATTTCCTGGCGATCGAGGACGGTGTTCGCGAGTCCACGCAAAGCTGGCGCGAGGTACTGCTGGATTTGAAGGCCCGCGGTCTGAATGCCCCGGAGCTCGCGGTCGGTGATGGTGCGCTGGGTTTCTGGGCAGCGCTCGAGGAAGTATTCCCGGCGACCCGCCAGCAACGCTGCTGGCTGCACAAAACAGGCAACGTGCTCAATGCGATGCCGAAGAGCGTTCAGCCGAAAACCAAAGCCGCGCTGCACGATATCTGGCAGGCGGCTACCCGCGAGGACGCGGAGCGCGCCTTCGATCAGTTTATTGTCACGTATGAGGCGAAGTATCCGAAGGCAACCAATTGCCTGGTCAAGGATCGAGACTCATTGCTGACGTTCTATGATTTTCCGGCGGTGCACTGGCAGCACCTTCGAACGACCAACCCGATCGAGTCGACGTTTGCCACCATTCGTCACCGAACGACACGAACCCGAGGCTGCGTGACACGCGACAGCTTACTGCACATGATGTTCAAGCTCGGAGAATGTGCCGAGCGGAACTGGCGAAAACTACGCGGTTTCAAATACCTCGCCAAGGTCGTTGAAGGCGTGAAATTCGTCGACGGAGAAGAGATCGAACCACTTAACCAGGTCGCCGCTTGATTTCATCGGCATACACCAGATTTGACTATAGCTCCGCGTTATCCGTGCGGCCGTCGAGGCCGATGCAATCGGCTTCCTCGAAAAAGACGCTCCCGCTAATCTATAACCATAGGGTTTGTCCCCTGAGTCGTTGCTGGTGTGGCCCCAGACCCTCCTTTACTTCCGCGCAGCCTCCGCGGCAACATGTCCTGCAAGTTCGCTCACAAACGTCCGTAATCCGGTGATGACCGACTGCTCCGAATATTCCCCGGTGCTCACTGCAGCCCTTGGTGACGTGAGGATCGAAGCTACGGTGTAAAGCTGTTCCTGCATCAGCCTCCTGCACAGAATATTGTAGCGTTGTGCATAGGAGGCTCCTTGGAACTCCGAGAAAACAGGGAAATGGGGCGACCTGTCGGTCACTGCGGCGCTCGATCTAGGGCAATCTTCCAAAAGCATGAGCCAGCCAAGAAATGGCTTCGTCTGCTCCCCGAAAGCGCCTTCGCGATATGCCGTCCACAGATCATGTGCGGTGCCGATCGCTTCTTCAGTTCGATTGTTGAAATTGTTGCCGAATGACGGACCGACCTGACTCTTGAACTCAAGAGCGGCTATCAGCCGCCCCTCGTTCATAATCAGAAGGTCCCAGAGCTTCGTCGGGCGAAAATAGCCAGGCAAAGTGAGTAAGCCGCGTTCCTGGTGAATGTCCGCATGTTCAAGGCCATTGGCACGTACGATAGATATGACCAAAGACAGGAAGCCGTCCATGTTCTTCCCCGCCGTCACTCCCGCACGTTCGCCTTGATCTGCTTTTCCCGCCTCGACTTGTTTTTGACGGGCTTTTTCCCGCTTCCCCCAGAACGCCATCACGGCGTCTTTGGCCTGCTCTTCAAAGTCAGCCAGGTCTAATGCCATTCACTTCCCCGTTACCACCAAGTGCCGCTTTTTCTTCGTGGCTCAGAGCATACAGAGAAAAAGTCGCACTGTCGCAGGCGCTAAGGTCGCGCGCGTCGGCGGCTCGAACCAGCGCGGTGCGCGCAGTCTCAGGCACGTCATCCCACAACGGGAGACGAAGGCGGCGCAGGTACTGCGCCTGAAAACGCAGAAATCCTCCACGCATCTTGGTTGCATACGTAGCAATGAAGAGCCGGGTGACGGAGGACATGAGCACCGCTTGGAGTGCTCTCAGATCCCAGCTATTAGACGTCACGTAGTAGAGATTGTGATGAGGGTATAGTTGGCCGTCCTCGTACACGATGTGAGCTTTGCCCTTGATGTCTGGGATAAGTAGCTTTGGTGTCTTGGCAATAGAGGGTGTGATTCTGTCGATCGTACGATACCAGTTGGCAGGAGCTTTTTGCGCACAGTGCCGGCCGGCAATCTGCGACTTGCGCGCCTCAAGGTATCGTCTTAGGCGAGGATAATCCGAGAGGCTGACAAGTCCGCCGCGATCAGCGAATGGGTTGATCACTCCCAAACCTCGCCACGCAACGGTTCCGTCCCGGATGTCTTTGGTCATCACAAGCGGGAGCTTGCGGTCGTCTTCAACATCCAACTCATCGATGGGGCCGATAAATGCCTTGTCCGCGCCCGTTGCTACACCGATGCCGACCTTGCAACCGGCGTCTTCGAGCAGCGGAAAGGAGGTTTCGAGTCGCCTTATGACAGCAAGCTGATCGGATGAATCGAGTATCCAGGGCTCGCCACCGTTGGCCACGCTATCAAGCGTCTGCACCCCGCTTTCTCCCGGTGGCGCGCCATTCGATACGAGAGCACAGGACAGAACGCGAAGCGCCTCAGACTCAACTGACGGTCGGTGGGCGATCCGCGTTGTTCTTCCGCGTTCGCGCGCAATAACTGTAATTGCGGGATACGCGGACACCTCGGAATGGAAGGCGGGAGTATCCACCATGTCCACGTACACCTTCAGGTGGAAATGATCCGAGACAAGCTTCCTGAGTGGCCGACCATAGCGGTTCTTCATCCATCGATCTGCGCAGATGAAGCCGAGCACGCCGCCGTCCGATAAACTCCTCAGGGACCGCTCGATGAAGGGGACATAGAGATCGGCACGGTCGTAGATCGTTGTGTATCGCTCGCGGTACTCGGTCAGCAGCACATCGGGAATCAATTCCTGTCGGACATAGGGTGGATTGCCGATTACGGTATCAAATGTGCCGGGAAGCTCCGCAAGCAGGAAGTCGCCGTTGATCAGCCAGGCGTCAGCAAGCTCGACGGCTTGCGACCCTGTAAGGCCACACTCTGCCAGGAGTTCGATTACTCGTGATTTAGTTTCGGAAAATGTCCGTCGATGCAATTCGACTGCACGTATGCTGTCCGATAGTCCATCCATCGGATTTTGGCCCAGGCCCGCATCCTTCCAGGCTGCGATCAGTCTTTCGATCGCAGGCAGCAGGAAATCGCCCCCACCAAATGCGGGCTCAAGGAGACGTAGGGCATGGAGCGGCTTGTCAGTGGTGTAGCCTGTGAGGTCGAGCAAAAAATCGACGACTTCGCGGCGAGTAAAGATCGCGCCGCGGGCCTCGATTCCTCCGGTGGTTGCAAGCGCTTCTACCGCTTCAGAGATCGGGCAGAAGCCGGGCAAAGATGGCTGGTGTTGATGTTGTTGGGGCAGTTCCGCAGGTTCGGCCCTGGTGACGTCGAGCGGACTGGTCATCGCGGCCTTTCCAGCAACGGCCATTGGTCGGCCACATACTTTTCGGCGGCGTCGCGCACGACCCACGCGACGGAGACTTTCTTGCTCTTGGCAATCGCTTCCAAGGTCTGATAAAGCTCGGGAGGAAAGGTCACCGATGCTCTGGGCGCCGGCTCGTGTTTGGCTTTTTTTGGCTGCTTTGCCGTGATTTGGCATTGAGAATCTCCTATTTGCACCACTTTACACCAAGATGGTGCAGGACGCCAGCGGTTCTCAAGATAGCGGCCGAACTCGTACAGGCACTCGATGAATTGCGCAGCCGCTTCATCGCTGAGTTCGCTCGGCAGTTCCAGCGGCGGTTCCCGGGTCATGGCGTTCTCCTGTGCTCGGACTCGGGCGGCGCGGGGCCGCTGCCGAGAATGTCCTGCGCCAATGGTCGGAGACCGCGGGTGGTGTGGGCGATGTCCTCTTGTAACGACGTGCCGGTCAAGTGGGCGATTAACCCCATCAGAACAAGCGGTTGGGAGGATGAGAGTTCTTGTAACGGCAGATTCATTAAGGGGTCGGTTTTCCCTTCCCGTTCAGTGGCTTGCGCCAATGAGTCATCTTGTAGCGCACGCCGCCGTGCGGCGCCCGCTCGCCAATAGCCCGGATGCGCCGCCCGCCAACGGCGCACCCGCTCGACGTGCGTGGGACCTCGGAAGTAGTCACGGTTGGCCGCTTTACCGAGCCAGCGGCGTTGACTCGCCGCCTTGCTCGCACGCCGGCAGGCCGGCTTCGACCAGTAACGCTGGTGTTGGCGATTGCGGGGATCGGCTCGGAATAATGTTCGGCAGTGCCGGCCCTTACAGCGTCTGTTCTTGGGCCTCCCTCTCTCCAGGAGATCGATGATGCGGGATCAGCGACAGAGAGGCCGCCGCGGAGGGGATCTGCGAGTCAGTAAATCAAAGCTTCGGACGTCGCGCATTCGATGAATGCGCCAAAGGCAGGAAGAACAATTTCAAACCGGCTGATTAATTACAATTTCGGTCGTCGATGACACTGGCCCTGTCAGCAATCGTCGGCAAGCTACAGGCACATGCTGCGCTCGTCGAAGGAAAGGGCATCTACCCAACCCGGACATGGTCTGCGGAGAAAAAACGTTCGATGGCCTTCTCGAACTTCCCCTGCCGGCACAGAGATACATACTCGTTGGCGAGAACCTCGGTCGTCATCATGAACTCCTGATGTGCCTCTGTTGCAGATTTTTGCTTTCAGAGCGTTGGCTATTCACAGGGGCCCAACGCAGAGCTTTGTGGCCGCCTGCAGCGACGTGTCAGCGTGCGCTTGTACCATGAGCAGTCATCCGGACTCTGAACAAATATCGAAATTTGGTAATGTAAGGTCGGCCAGCGGCCGGCGGCTAGCTTTGCGAGCGGCAACCGACACCCCACCACGAATCTCCGGATGCTCGGCAAAGAGGATCTCGAGCTGCTGCTGGGCTGAGCGGTCGACCGCGAGTTCTTTGGCGCCGGTGAAAACCGCGCGATGTCGTGAGATTAGGGACGGGCAGCGCGCCGGGGCTTAAGCCTACGCTTATCGGCTCAGAGCATCGCAAGGATGCGAGCCATGGGCATGCGGGCGCACGACTTCGCGCAGACCAAGGGGTTTGTCGCACCGCCGGGCTACCGGCGTCATCGGCCCGAGGCGACGCTGCTCTATCAGCTCGTCGCGGAGCACTATCCTGGTTTCC
>JBOHZD010000325.1:0-4018 GCA_050738315.1 Woeseiaceae bacterium | reverse complement strand
TCGGACTTAGGCGATCGTAGCGAGACGGTGGGAAATCGAGTCCAGTTTGGCGATCGTTTGAGGAGAATAGCGAGCTATTCGACGAAAAGGATCGCCAAAGTGGGCCGATCTCCCACCGTCGCAGTAGACCAGTCCTAAGTCCGACAGGCTGCTAGGCCTGGTCGCCCGCATGGCGACTCATAGGCGCACCCACAAGCTGAAGTTCGCCCATTGCGGTCAATTCCACCTATCGCTTGTCGAGCAACGTCTTCATCGTGCTGCCGAGCTCGGCCGGCGAGCGTACTGTCGTAACCCCCGCTGCATCGAGCGCCGCGAACTTGTCTTCCGCCGTGCCCTTGCCGCCGGCGATGATCGCCCCGGCGTGGCCCATGCGCTTGCCCGGCGGCGCCGTGACCCCGGCAATGTAGGCAACCACGGGCTTCGTAACTTCCGCCTGTATGTACTCGGCCGCGGCTTCCTCGTCGCTGCCGCCGATCTCGCCGACCATCAGGATGCCGTCGGTAGCGGCGTCCGCCTGGAACAGTTCCAGGCAGTCGATGAAATTCATCCCGCGCACCGGGTCGCCGCCAATCCCGATACAGGTGCTCTGACCGAGACCGTTTTGCGTCGTCTGATACACCGCTTCGTAGGTCAGCGTGCCCGAGCGCGACACGATGCCGACCCTGCCCTTCCGGTGGATGAAGCCCGGCATGATGCCGATCTTGCATTCGTCCGGCGTGATGATGCCGGGACAGTTGGGTCCAATCAGCCTGCAGTCGTAGTCGGCCAGCGCCGCCTTGACCTTGACCATGTCGAGCACGGGGATGCCTTCCGTGATGCAGACGATGAGTTCGACGCCCGAGTCCGCGGCTTCGAGGATCGCGTCCGCGGCAAATGGCGCCGGCACATAGATCATACTGACGTCGGCGCCGGTTTCCCGGACGGCTTCGCGCATCGTGTTGTAGACCGGCACGCCGAGCTCTTTCTCGCCGCCGCGTCCGGGAGTCACGCCCGCCACGACCTGCGTGCCGTACTCGATGCATTGCTCCGTATGAAACGAGCCCTGGTTGCCCGTGATTCCCTGACAGACGACCTTGCTGTCCTTGTCGACCAATATGCTCATAGCGAAGTATTCCGGCTCCTGTTCACGCCGCCGCGGCTACGACTTTTTTCGCCGCGTCCGTCAGGTCGTCGGCGGTGATGATATCGAAGCCGCTCTTTGCCAGCAGGTCGCGTCCGCGTTCGACGTTCGTGCCTTCGAGGCGGACTACGACCGGCACGTTGACGCCGACGTCCTTCACCGCTGCGACGATACCCTGCGCGATGAGATCGCAGCGCACGATGCCGCCGAATATGTTCACGAGGATCGCGTTGACGTGCTGGTTCGAAAGAATGAGTTTAAACGCCGCCGTCACGCGCTCGCTGGTCGCGCCGCCGCCGACGTCGAGGAAATTGGCGGGTTCGCCGCCGTGCAGTTTGATGAGATCCATCGTCGCCATGGCGAGTCCGGCGCCGATGACCATGCACGCGATGTCGCCGTCGAGAGAGACGTAGTTGAGATCGTGTTCCGCCGCCTCGCGTTCCTTCTCGTCCTCCTGCGACGGATCGCGCAGCAGGGCGAGCGCTTGCTGCCTGAACAGGGCGTTGTCTTCGATATTGACTTTCGCATCCAGGGCAACGACGTCGCCGCCCCTGGTCACAATCAACGGATTCACCTCGACCAAGCTCGCATCGCTTTCGAGATACAGCCGGTAGAGTCGCCGGATGAGATCGGCAAACTGTCTGCCCTGCGACTTGTTCAGGCCGAGGCCGTAGGCCAGTTGCCGGGCCTGGTAATCCTGCAGGCCGGCCGCGGGCGATACTGCGACGGTAAAGATCTTTTCCGGGGTCTCGGCCGCGATTTTCTCGATATCCATGCCGCCGGCGGCCGATGCGATGAACGCGATGCGGCTCACTTCGCGGTCGACGAGCATGCTCAGGTAAAGCTCGCGCTCGATGTCCGACCCGGCTTCGACGTAGACAACGTCGATCGGCAGTCCCGCGGGCCCCGTCTGGTGAGTGACGAGTTGCGTCCCCAGCATTGCCTCCGCATGATGCCGCACCTCGTCGACGGACTTCGCGAGCTTGACGCCGCCGGCCTTGCCCCGGCCTCCGGCGTGGACCTGGGCCTTCACCACCCAGAGTTCGCCGCCCAGCTTTTTCGCCGCCGCGACGGCTTCATCCGCGGTTCGGGCCGCATGACCCTGCGGCACCGGAATGCCAAAATCGGCAAACAGCTTTTTCGATTGGTATTCGTGGAGATTCATCGTCTCGTTCGCCGGTGATCAACTCTTGATGGGCGGCGTATTTTGGAGCAAAGACGGCGCGGACGCAAAATGGCGTGCGCCGCGTTGCAATTCGACGACAAGTGACGACCGGCTGCGTATGATGGCGCCGGACGGCACCCCGGCATCCGACAGCGACTCATGGTACAGGCGAGAACGGTAAACGCGAGTGTTTTGGGCAGCGACGTTGCCCAACAGCGGGCGAGCGAAGAATCGGACCTCACCTGGCGCGTGCTCGGCACGCTGAACCTGTTCCGGTTATTTGTCGCTGTCGTATTACTCGCGTTGGCATTCGCGGGCAGCGATACGCGCATTTTTGGCGAGCGTTACCCGGCGCTTTTTGCAGCGGTCGCCGCCGGCTACCTGGTATTCGCAGCGATCTCGGGACTGGCAATACGGCAACGCTGGGTGGCGGCGAGCCCGCTCGCGATCGCGCAGCTCGTCGTCGATATCGGCGCGAGCGTCGTCCTGATGCACGCGAGCGGCGGCATCGGCAGCGGCCTGGGCGGGCTGCTGATCGTATTCGTAGGCGCGGGCAGTCTCAGTCTGCCGCGGCGGGCACCCGCATTTTTCGCCGCACTCGCGACCCTGGCGATTCTGGGCGAACAGTTCTTTTCCCTGCTCGGCGGATTCAGCGACACCGGCAGCTATTCCGCGGCCGGTGTGCTCGGCGCAATTATCTTCGCAATCGCGTTAGCGGCCAGGCCGCTCGCCAGTCGCATTCAGGTGAGCGAAGCGCTGGCGCGGCAACGCGGCGTCGATCTCGCCAACCTGTCGGAACTGAACGAGTACATCGTGCAGCATCTGCGCGAGAGCATCGTCGTGCTGGACGCGGACAACCGGATTCGCCTGATCAATACGTCGGCCGCGCGCTTGCTGGGCGCGCCCGTATCCTGCCACGGCCTGACCCTGGACGGCATGGCGAAAGGCCTCGCCGAATACATCGCAGCCTGGCGGTCGGACCCGCAGCGCAGATCGCATGTCGAGTTCACGATGATTGCGGAAGACAGCAGTGCCCGCATCACCGCTCACCTGGCATCGCTCGGCAAAAGCGATGAGCGCCGCGGACCGATCCTGATTTTTCTCGAGGACGCGAGTTTCCTGAATGCGCGCGTGCAACAGTCGAAACTGGCATCGCTCGGCCGGCTGAGCGCCAGCATCGCCCATGAAATACGCAATCCGGTCGGCGCGATGAGTCATGCGGGGCAACTGCTGGCGGAATCGCAGGCGCTGACCACGGACGATCTGCGCCTGACGGAGATCATCCGGACGCATGCCGAGCGGGTCAGCGGGATCATCGACAATGTGCTGCAACTGTCGCGCCGCGAATCCAGCCGGCCGGAGCGCTTCGAGATTACTCCGTGGCTCGCCGATTTCGCGCGGGAGTTCACGCGGACCCTTGAACTTCGGGAAGGTGAGCTGTCGGTCGGCGCGGCGGACGCGGGACTCGAGATCCGCATGGACCCGAGCCACCTGCGGCAAGTGCTGTGGAATCTCTGCGACAATGCCGTGAAATACGCGAGCGAGACCGGCGGCATCCTGGTCGAACTGCAGGCGGGCCGGCTGCTGCGCAATGGCCGGCCCTATGTCGAAGTTCTTGACCAGGGTCACGGAGTCGAGCCCGGTAATGCCGATAAGATATTCGAGCCGTTTTTCACCGACCGTCATGGCGGCACCGGGCTCGGCCTGTACATCTCCCGGGAGCTGTGCGAGAT
>JBOHZD010000324.1:0-3382 GCA_050738315.1 Woeseiaceae bacterium | reverse complement strand
GCCCTCCCCACTCCAGCCTCCGCGTGCAGCCAAGCACCCCCACTTTCCAGGCTCCGCGTGCAGCCAAGACTCCCCGCTCCGGCCCCCGTGTGCCACAAGCCCCGGCAACCCTCCCCGCTCCAGCCTCCGCGTGCAGCAAGCCTTGTTTCAACTGCGTTACACTGGGCGGCGCACGGGTTCCAACCGGAGGGGACATGCCGTCATTCGATGTTGTGAGCGAATTTGACGCCCATGAAGCAAGCAATGCCGTCGATCAGGCGAATCGCGAAGTCAACACGCGTTTCGATTTCAAGGGGACGGGCTCGAAATACGAGCATGAGGGCCAGACGATCACGATGACGAGTCAGACCGATTTCCAGTTGCAGCAGATGCTGGACATACTGCGCCAGAAGCTGGCGAAGCGAGGCATCGACATTGCCTGTATGAAAACGGAAGGACCCGAGATCTCCGGCCGCGAAGCGCGGCAGAAAGTCATCCTGCGACAGGGCATCGATGCGCCGCTGGCGCGCGACCTCGTGAAAAAGATCAAAGCCAGCAAACTCAAGGTGCAGTCCGCGATACAGGGCGAAAAACTGCGCGTGACCGGCAAGAAACGCGATGATCTGCAGGCGGTGATCGCCCTGCTCAAGGACACGGACGTCGACTTGCCGTTGCAGTACGAGAATTTCCGCGACTGAGCGATTTGCGGGTCGAGCATCATGCAGAAAGCGCTGCGCAGGCAGGACATTACCTTCGAGCACAAGGACCAGGCGTTACGTGACGACGTGCGTACGCTCGGCCGGCTGGTCGGCGAACTGCTGCTGGAACAGGGCGGCGAGAAACTTTACGACTTCGTGGAGAACGCGCGGCTGCGTTCGATACGCCGCCGCGAGGGCAACGAAAAGCCGGGAGAGGAACTGGCCGACCTGGTGAGCAACCTGGACCTGCGCTTCGCGCTGGAAGTCATTCGTTCGTTTTCAACCTATTTCCAGATGGTCAATACCGCCGAGAAGGTGCATCGCATCCGCCGGCGCCGCGAGTATCTGCAGGAGGAGGGTCAGTATCAGCCGGGCGGTCTCGAGGAAACGCTGGTCAAGCTGAAGGCCGCGGGTTTCGACCTGGCCGCGCTGCAGGGACTGCTCGACACGATCCACATCGAACCGGTTTTCACGGCGCATCCGACGGAACCGACACGTCGCACGATACTGCGCAAGGAACAGAACATCGTGCGGCGGCTCATCGACATGCTGAACCCCACCATGACGGTGCAGGAGACAAACGTCAGCATCGAGAATATCAAGCTCGAAGCGACCACCGGCTGGCAGACCGACGAGCATCCGTCAGAGCAGATGACCGTCGCCGACGAACTGGAACACGTGTTGTTCTTCGTCACCGATGTCCTGTACCGCACGATGCCGCCGTTCTACGAGGATGTCGAGAATGCCGCGCGGCGCATCTATGGCGAGGATGCCCGCAAGCTGCGCGTGCCGCGCATGGTTCATTTCGCATCCTGGGTCGGCGGCGACATGGACGGCAACCCGAATGTCAACGCCAAGACCATCCGTTCGACGATGGAGCGACAGCGCTCGCTGATTCTCGATCTCTATTATCGCGAGTGCGCCAAGCTGTCAGCCAAGTTGAGTCAATCGACGAGCCGCATCGCCGTCGATCCTTCGATCCTCGCGAAAATCGGGGAATACACACCCGTCTTTCAGCAGGCCTACCACGCGGTGCCGGCGCGTCACCGGGACATGCCGTACCGCGTCTTCCTGCGCCTTGTGCAACAACGGCTGCAGGCGACTTACGATGACGACGCCTATCCGTACGAGTCCGCCGACGAATTCAGGGCCGACATCGAACTGATCGCGGCAAGCCTCGATGCGAACAAGGGCCAGCACGCCGGATTGTTCGCGGTGCGGCGCCTGCTGCGGCGCATAGAAACATTTGGCTTTCACCTGGTGACGCTCGACGTCCGCCAGGATGCGCTGGTGCACCGCGAGGTGATCGGCGAATGCCTGGGCGACAGCGAGTGGCTCACGCGCGGCGCGGAATACAGGCTCGCGAGAATCGCGGAAGCGATCAGGCAGAAAGATTCCGCGCCAATGGAGCAGAGTACGAAGGTACGCAAAACGCTGGGCGTTTTTCAGGCGATTGCTTTTTGCCGGCGCAAATTCGGGCGTGTCGCGATCGGGCCGTTCATCGTCAGCATGACCCAGGGCGCCGACGACATCCTTTCCGTCATCCTGCTCGCGCAGTGGGGCGAGTTGCACAACCGCCGCGGCGAAGTACCGCTCGATATCGCACCGCTCCTGGAAACGGTCGACGACCTGCGTCGCGGCCCGGAGATCATGAAAACGCTGCTGTCGCACGACCTCTACCGGCGTCATGTCGAGCAACGCGACCGCCACCAAATGGTGATGATCGGTTATTCGGACAGCAACAAGGATTCCGGATTCGCGGCCGCGCGCTGGGCATTACAGAATGCGCAAGTCGAACTGGCTGAATCCGTGGCAGCGGAGGGCATTGAGCTGCACCTGTTTCACGGGCGCGGCGGCACGGTCAGCCGCGGCGGCGGCAAGACGCACACCGCGGTGCTGGCCGCGCCGCCCGGCACGGTCAACGGCCGCCTGCGTGTTACCGAACAGGGCGAAATCATCAACGAAAAATACGGCTTGCGCGGCATTGCGCTGCGTACGCTGGAACAGGCCGCCGGCGCCGTGCTGCTGGCAACGGCGCTGCCCGGGCACCGCGGTTCCGATGCGCCCGAATGGCACGCCATGGTCGAGGTGATCGCAGATGTCAGCCGCCGCCGTTATCGTGAACTCGTCTTCGACACGCCGCGCTTTTACGACTACTTCCGCCGCGCCACGCCGATCGACCTGATCGAACGCATGCGCATCGGATCGCGGCCGTCGTCACGGCGCACCGGAGCAGGCGTGAATGACCTCCGCGCGATCCCCTGGGTATTCGCCTGGACGCAAAGCCGCCACATACTGCCCGGCTGGTTCGGGCTCGGCAGCGGTCTGCAGGCTGCGGCCGAAGAATTCGGCAACGATGCATTTCGCGAAATGTACCGGGAATGGTATTTCATGCGCATGCTCACCTCCGATGCGGAAATGGTGCTCGCGAAAGCCGATCTCGGGATTGCCGCCACCTATTCCGAACTCGCAGGCCCGCTGCATGATGAGTTCTTCCCGATCATCGAGAAAGAGTTCAACCTGACCCACGACATGATTCTCGAGTATTCCGGTCAGGAAACCTTGCTGGAAACTGACGTCACCCTGCAACGGGCGATCATGCTGAGGAATCCGTACGTCGATCCCATGAGTCTGCTGCAAGTCGACCTGCTCGCCCGTTGGCGCAAGTCGAAGTATCGCGACGAAGGGCTGTTCGACGCACTGCT
>JBOHZD010000323.1:0-5127 GCA_050738315.1 Woeseiaceae bacterium | reverse complement strand
AGGCGACCGTTTACCTCCTTGATCCCGAAAAGGGATATCACCTTTCGCGACAGGGAACGAGCGGTGTCACTTGTATAGTCGAGCGCACTGCCTGGGAACTGGCCGACTTTCGCAACGACATCTACATTCCGCTCTGCTGCGACGCCGTGGGCACGACGACCTGCTTGAAAGTCATCATAGACGCGGCCGCGCATCACCAACGAGGACATTGGGGCGGTTCCGGATCTCAGTGTTCACTCCAGTCTTCTTTGTCCGTTCATCGACAAACAGGGGGAACGCCGAGCAGAGCTACGTG
The DNA here is from genome assembly GCA_050738315.1 of Woeseiaceae bacterium. GTDB lineage: Bacteria > Pseudomonadota > Gammaproteobacteria > Steroidobacterales > Woeseiaceae > IDS-8. Next base: position 4,832 of record JBOHZD010000323.1, on the reverse strand, counting down.
ATCCAACTCATCGGAGAGGCCGAGAAGGCCAGCATCCTGGCCGACGAGAAGGCGCTGCTCGATGAGCTCTGCGCTTGGCGCTATGTCCTTTGCCTTGCGGACGAAAATCACTGAGTTAACGCCTTTCGCGAGACGATTTTAAGGAGAGAGAGCGATGACGAAGCACATGACGGGAACACGTGAAGACTGGCTGGCAGCGCGCCTCGAGCTGCTCGAGGCGGAGAAGGAACTCACGCGGCAGAGCGACGAGGTGGCGCGGCGGCGGCAGGAGCTGCCTTGGGTTCGGATCGACAAGGAGTATCGATTCGAGGCCGAGGAGGGGAGCGCCTCGCTGGCGGACCTCTTCGAAGGTCGCTCGCAGCTCCTCGTCTACCACTTCATGTTCGGACCCGACTACACGGCGGGATGCCCGGCCTGCTCGGCAATCGCGGACGGGTTCGACGGCTTCGTTGTCCACCTGGCCAACCACGACGTCACGCTTGCGGCGGTGTCGCGGGCGCCGCTCGCGAAGCTTAAGGCCTACAAGCGGCGGATGGGTTGGACGTTTCCCTGGGCATCCTCGTTCGGCGGCGACTTCAACTTCGACTTCGACGTCTCGTTCACCGAGGAGCAACAGCGCGAGGGAGGCATCGAATACAACTACCAGCGCGAGGCGCCGTTGCAGTTACGCGATGACGAGGCGTCCGGTGGCGAGATACCCTCACGCTCGACACCTGACGGGGACGCCAAGTTCGCTGCCTCATCCGGAACCGACGTGGCCGCGTACACGCGCGAGAGGCCGGGCCTGAGCGCATTCGTGCTCGAGGACGGTGTCGTCTACCACACCTATTCCACCTATGCGCGTGGCCTCGATGGCCTCTGGGGCATGTACCAGTGGCTCGACCGTGCACCCAGAGGACGCAACGAGATGGGCACCTGGTGGCGCCGCCACGACGAGTACGACCCAGTTTAAGCGACTGTCATCACCTGGAGTTGCTCAATCGAATGTTCGAGGCGCTTGGTACGGCGGGCCGACTCACGCGACTCCAGAGGAACCGTCCTCACGGATTATGGTCTCTCGTGAAGTCAGGCCGGGCCAGGTATTCACCGCGGGAGGTATCGCTGTATGCCGCTATCTCGATGTGGACGCAGGCGCCGCGGCAGCGGTCGCGCTGCTCTCTTGCGCGACCAGCCAGTTCACGAGCTCGATCAGCTCATCGGCGCCTCCGGCGGACTGTGCGTGCATTCGATATTTGCCATTGACGACGATCGTCGGTGTGCGGTCGACGCCGCATGCCTTGATCCAATCATCCGCGCGTTTCATATCGAGAGCGACTGAGAAAGACTCCGCCGCGGTCAGGAACTGCTCTTCCGTCACGTCGGCGCTGCGGGCGTAGAATCTGGCTATGTCTTCGATGCTCGGCGGCGGCCTTTTGAGCCGGCGCGTGTGCGGATCGACTATTGCCAGCTCGCCGGTCGTCCAGATCGCATTGAACATCGCAAGGTCAGTCTGTTCGTCCACGTTCAGCGCCTTGGCGGCATAGTAGGCACGCTGAAACAGCGGCCACTGCTCCGCGGGAATGAAGGACGCGGGCACGTACGTGAGCTCGGCGTTGGACGGCAGGCTCGCCTCGAGCTTTTCCATGACCGGCAGGAATTGATTGCACGCCGGGCAGCCGTAAGAGAACGCTTCGGTCACCTCTACTTTGCCTTCGGCAACGGTCGTTGGCTGCGCAGGAAAGATGCGAAAGTAGTGCGTTCCTTCCATCCATTGCGGCGCCTCGTGGGCCTCTTGGGCGAAGTTGCCGGAAGCACTCAGGATTAGCGCTGCGGCCACAGCATACGCCTTCGTATTCATAACCATCGATCCCGGTTCCCGTACCCGTTGGTTTCAGTTCTATGCAGGATGCCGCACCGCAGCAAAGACGCACCTCTCCTTGAGACATGAAATCGAAAGCTTAAGTTCAGGCCACGGATGATTTTCCGGAGACCTTCAGAATCGCTTAAGCAATCCCCAACCAAACCGACAAAGCACGGCTTACCCGGATCATCGTGTCGTCGCCAAACTTGCCAACAACCTTGCCGATTTTCGCACGTGGTACCGTAATTGCCTTATCTACCATGACCTGAGAAACGCGAGTGAGGCCATTCTGTCGACTCGGATCGATAGTGAGACGGAATAATGGCGCATCCACGATACGGGTGGTAAGCGGCAGAACGGTGATGCTGGCATGCGTCTCATTGAAAACATCTGCCTGCGCGATCAAGGCCGGTCGCGGCTTGTCATAGTCGCCCTGGACGGCAACGGTGACGACATCGCCGCGTTTCACGTCCAGCCTTCTACCGATCCGGCGGCACCTTTCAGTAACCCATCGATCCGTTCGGATCGATCAGCGGCCGCGGCCAGCCGCGACTGGCGACGGCACTCCTTCCTGAAATTCGGTGAGCGCGTGTCCGGGACCCAGAGATTGACCTGCCGGAATCCCAGCTTCTTCATCTTGGTCCGATATGTCTGTGCGCTCTCACGGACGGCATCTCGCTTCGTACCCATGGTTGGCTCTACTGACTACTCATAAGACTAGTATGATATCAGGTTTTCGCGTGTCGCGCGGCCCATCATCCGCTGGCCGAGGTGGGGTAGCTGGGCCGACTCTTTGCGCACCGCTCTAAACCATTGCCGAGGTTCAAGCATCTCAAGAGCGTGGTGAAGGGAAAAAAAAGCTATCGCGTGACCGTGCTCGTCGCGCTGGCGTTATCGGCCGCGACGGACGCGATGGGAGAAACATCGACCACTGCCGCGGCGACACAAGTGCCGGCCGGCGCGGTTGCGCTGGACGGCCGGCTCGACGAAGCGGCATGGCGGCAGGCCGAGGTGATCGAGCTGACACAGCAGGACCCGCGCCCGGGCGCGCCGACGCCGTATGTCACCGAGGTGCGCGTGCTGGTCGACGGGCAGCATCTTTATTTCGGGTTTACGAACAGCGACCCGGATCCCGAGGCGGTCGCCATCCATTCACTGCAGCAGGACGACGACCAGGAAGCCGATGACCACGTCACTGTCGTGCTCGACACGTTCGGAGCCCGCCGCCTCGGCTACTGGTTTCAGGTGAACGCGGGCGGCGCCCGCACCGACGGGTTGAACGTCAACGAAAACACCGATGACAACTGGAACGGCATCTGGGATGCGGCCGTTCAGCGCACGCCGTCCGGCTGGACCAGCGAAATCGAGATTTCGACGCACAGTCTCCAGTTCAGCTCGGATCTCGAGGCCTGGGGCCTGAATCTCGGACGCTACGTCGCCCGCGATCAGCTCTCGCTGCGCTGGGCAGGCATCACGCTGGATTCCGGCATTTTCGACTTGCGCCGCGCGGGTGTCTTGCGCGGCATTGCCGGCCTGGAGCAGGGCCTCGGGCTGGCCCTGCAGCCGTATGCGCTCGCCCGCTACAACAGCGCACCCGGTGCGGAACAGTCGGGGGACCTTGGCGCAGCGATCAAATACAACTTCACGCCGCAACTGGAAGGGATGTTGGCCATCAACCCGGACTTTGCCGAGGCGGAAGCCGAGGAAGGCCAGGTGAACCTCAGCCGCTTCTCGTTGTTCTTCCCCGAGAAAAGGCCGTTCTTCCTGGAAGGCGCCAATCTTTTCGAGTTCGGGTACGGCCTCAGCATCGGCGACGACGGCAACCTGAGCACCCAGTTCGTGCCTTACTTCTCGCGCCGCATCGGCCTCGTCGAGGGCCAGGTGGTGCCGATCGACGCCGGTGCGAAACTGCTGGGCTACGTGGGCGACTTTTCGGTCGGCGTGCTGGATGTCGAAACGAGCGATACGGACGTTGCACCGGCGACCAATCTGGCCGTCGCGCGCGCCGCCTACGATGTCACCGACAATTTGCGCATCGGTACGCTCATGACGCACGGCGATCCCACCGGGCTCACCGACAACACCTTCGCCGGCTTCGACGGCGTCTGGCAGACGTCCGAGTTCCAAGGCGACAGGAACCTGACGGTGTCCGGCTGGTACGCGCATTCGTACGGCGACGTAGCGCCCGGGCAGGCGGACGGCTACGGCGTGGGTATCGAATACCCGAACGACCTCTGGTACGGGTTCCTGAAAGCCAACGAGTTCGGCGATGCGCTCGATCCCGCACTCGGCTTCCTGCCGCGGCCGGGCACGCGCCAGTACTTGGGGATAGCGCTGTACCGGCCGCGTCCCCAAGGCGGCGTATTCGACTGGGTGCGCCAGTTCCAATTCGGCGGCGAGTACATCCAGGTGGACGATCTCGACGGGAGACCCGAGAGCAAGGAGCTGGCGCTGTTGCCGTTCCGCTTGACCACCGAATCCGGCTACTTTTTCGATCCCGTCTTCATAGCGGACTACGAGGCGCTGAACGAGCCGTTCACGGTCGCGCCGGGCGTCACCATCCCCGCCGGAGAATACCGTTTCAACGAGGTCACCATACGCGGCAATACACCGGAATCGCGGCCATGGGTCGTCTATGCGGACGTTGGCGGCGGGGACTTCTACACCGGCACAATTAAGTTCGAGTCCGTAGAAGTCGAATGGACGTCGCCGGACGGAAAGCTGCAACTGGGTGTCAGCAACGAGAACAACTTCGGCTACCTGCCGGAAGGCGACTTCATCATTCGCCTCACGCAGCTCAATGCCGCGTATTCGTTTACCCCGGATCTCGCCCTGTCAACGTTTATGCAGCATGACTCGATCAATGACGAGCTCGGCATCAATGCGCGCCTGCAATGGATCATCGAGCCGGGACGTGAGCTGTTCGTCGTCTTCAATCACGGCATCGAGCCGCAGCTCGCGGACCTCAACCAGGCGCCGCCCACCGGCAACG